>JAAYZP010000254.1 GCA_012514785.1 Propionibacterium sp.
CCGGGCGCGTACGGCGATCCTCACACGATCCTGGTCCGTGACTACGGTGCCATCGGCTTCGAGGACAGCGTCAGCGCGGTGGTGTTCGGCTACGACAGCTCCGACGAGGCGGCCGAGGGCTTCGCCCTGCTGCAGGACGCGGCGCTTGATTGCCCGGGGGTCTACGAGGAGAACTCGTACACCAACGTGCGCGTCGATGATTCCAGTGGCGCGATACCGTTCGACCCGCCGGCGGACATGGCCGCGCAGGTCGGCTACATCACCGCGGTCGGCAACTCGCCGGCCACCCCGGACGTGGGGACGTGGACCGAGATGGTGATGCTGCACGCCGACAGCCGGGTGCTCTACGTCACCCAGGAGTTCGACGGCATGGACAACAACTGCTCGGTGGCGCCGGACCCGGACATCGAACAGTGCGTGCTGGCGGCGGCGGTCCCCGACCTGCTGGAACGTCTGATGCGAGTCTCCTGACTGCGATCCCCTCCCGCCTGCGGCGGGAGGGGATCCTTTTGCCCAGCTATATAGACAGACACACTAGTTGCTGTTACCCTCTAGTCATGAGCAACGACTACTGGCCCCCGGACTGGCAGCGCGGGATCCTGGACCTCTGCGTCCTCCAGCTGCTCTCCGAGGGGCCGACCTACGGCTACGACCTCGCGGCCCGACTCACGGACGCGGGGCTGGGCGAGGTCAAGGGCGGCACGCTGTACCCCCTGTTGAAGCGGTTCGAGAAGGCCGAAGAGGTCGACATCGAATGGCGTCCCGGCGAATCCGGCCCGGGCAGGAAGTTCTACCAACTCAACGCGCGGGGCCGAGAGCGCCTCGTCGAACTCACGGAAGCGTGGACGCGCTTCACCTCCGTCATCGGCGGGATCGTGGTCCCGGCAACAGAAAGCGAGCGGTCATGACCAAGAAGGACGCCTCCAGGTACAAGCTGGAGCTGCAGCACGCACCCGACGTCGACCCGGTCTGGACGGAGGCCTTCATCCTGGAGGCGCGCCTCCAGGACGTCACCGGCCGAGGGATCGGCGACGCGCTGGCCGAGATCAACTCCCACGTCGTCGAGTCGGGCCAATCCCCCGACGAGGCGTTCGGCGACCCGAGGCAATACGCGCGGACGTTGGCGAAGGACGCACCCCTCGTGGAGCCGGGCGGGGTGATCGCCCTGGTGCTGCCCGCCATCCTCCAGACCGTGGGCATGTTGGCCGTCCTCAACGCGCTGCTCCCCGCGACGCTCGGCGAGCCCTTCGAGCTCACCGTCGGCATGCTGGCGATGATGGTGACACTCACCGCGGCGCTGGGCGTGCTGTCCTGGCAGTCGGTGCCGATCATCCGGCTGATCATCGACCGGCCCTGGCTGGCCTTCGCGATCAACGTCCTGCTGCTGGTGGGGCTCGTGGGGCTGCTGTTCATCCCCGGCGTCGTGGCGTCCCTGCCCGCGTGGTGGGTGGTGGGCGCCGGAGTGGTGCTGCTCGTCGTCGGCACGGTGTACGGGCTCGTGCACCTGCCGAGCGTATCCGAGGGCGACCTCATCGAGGCCCCCACCGCGATCGACGTGGGCAAGCCGCAGGGCCTGGGCCGCTGGGCGTCGATCCTGCCCAACCTGCTGATCCCGGCGTTCACCGTCGTGTTCGGCGCGGTGCTCCTGCTGTTCGGCTGACATCTGCGGCCCCCGCGGGCCCAGAAACTTCACGATCCGCCACTAGTTCGCGATCTGCGCCCAGCAAAGGGTTGCTGGAGCATCGAGTGGCGGATCGTGAAGTCATGCGGCGGCAGCCGGCCCGACGCAGGCCTGGACGGTCGGGATCAGCTCACCCAGCGTCGCGCGCGTGAGCCGCACCACCCGCCATCCCATCCGCGCCGCCCACATGTCGTTGTACCTGTCATTGTGGAACGCCTCCGGCGTGCGGTGGTACTCCTCGCCGTCCAGTTCGATGCCGAACCGGGCGCGCTTGAAGCAGATGTCGAGGAACCGCACCTTGCCCGTCGGCAGCACCAGCTTCTCGTTGGTCGACCACCCCGAGGCGCCGGCCGCGTGCAGGACCTGGTGCGCCTCGCGCTCCAGCCAGGACCACGGCTCGGCCCGCGACTCGATGAGCAGCCGACGTCGCTCCTGGTTGCCACGGCGGTTCGGGAGTTGTTCGAGGGCCCACCACAACGCCTTCAGCGGCGTGGCCCGACGCCGCAGCGCCTCGTCGATCGCCTTGCCGCCCAGGACATCGGTGAGGTCGAGCACGCTCCAGGCGGGATGCGCGAGCCGGAGGCCGTCCTTCTCGAAGACGAGTTCCGGCGGCGCCTGGCCCCGGGAGAGGTCCAGCAGCGGCACTTCTCGGAGGTTGCGACGTCGGCTGAGGGCGGTGACGCCGGGAAGCTGGAGCTCGGGCCACCAGTGCAGCCTCGCGGCCGTGGCCCCGGTGAGGACCGCGTCGGGGTCCCACAGGTGCAC
>JAAYZP010000255.1 GCA_012514785.1 Propionibacterium sp.
ACGAACCCGCGATGGTCGAAGGATCGAAACCACCCCGGACTTGGGCAGGGACTAGATCCCAGCGGCCGCTGAGGGTGGTTTCGACCACGCCGCAGGGCTGACGCCCGGCGGCGGCTCAACCAGCAAGTGCCCCGAAGGCCGAGCACCTGTTGCGTGAACCGCTTCGGGTCAGGCGTTCGCGATGAGCTCGATCACGGGCCCCTGCACGAAGTAGCCGATGAACAGCACGGCGACGACGTACATCAGCGGGTGGACCTTCTTGCCGTTGCCCTTGATCACCTGCAGGAACACGTAGGCGAGGAAGCCCACGCCGATGCCCGTGGTGATCGAGTAGGCGAACGGCATGAAGATGATCGTGAAGAACGCGGGGATGCCGAGTTCCGGCTTCGTCCAGTCGATGTCGACCACCTGCGAGATCATCAGGAAGCCCACGAACGCGAGCGCCGGGGACGCGGCCTCCGAGGGGACCATGTTGATGATCGGAGCGAGGAAGATCGCCAGCAGGAACGCCACGCCGGTGACGACGGACGCCAGCCCAGTGCGCGCTCCCTCGCCGACGCCCGCGGTGGACTCGACGAACGACGTGTTGGAAGACACCGACCCGAGGCCGCCGGCGATGGCCGCGGCGGAGTCGACGAGGAGGATCTCGGTGGTGCGCTCCGGCATGCCCTGCTCGTCGAGCAGGTCACCCTCGGAGCCGACGGCGACGACGGTGCCCATGGTGTCGAAGAAGTCCGCCAGCAGCAGCGAGAATACGAGCACGACGAGGGTGAGGGTAACGGTGAAGGAGAACTCGCCGTCGGGGAAGAAGGCGCCGAACATGTCGATGTTGCCGATTAGCGACAGGTCGGGCAGGCGGAAGTCGGAGAGCTGCGGCACGTTGAGGGCCCAGCCTGTGGCGTTCGAGCCGTCGGGCGCCTGCGGGCCGATGTGGGCCACGGCCTCGAGGATGATGGCCAGCGTGGTGGCGACGACGATCGAGATCAGGATGGCGCCCTTGACCCGCAGCGTGTGCAGGCCGATGAGCAGGAAGAAGCCGACGAGGAAGACGAAGATCGGCCAGCCCACGAGCGAGCCGCCGATGCCGAGCTCGACGGGGGTGCCGCTGCCGGGGCGCACGACGCCCGCGTTCAGCAGACCGACGAAGGCGATGAATAGACCGATGCCCACGGAGATGGCGGTGCGCAGCGTCTTCGGGACGGCCTTGAACACGGCCGTGCGGAATCCGGTGAGCACCAGGATGGTGATGAGGATGCCCTCCCAGACCACGAGGCCCATGGCCTGCGCCCAGGTCATCTGGGGCGCGAGGACGTAGGCGACGAGGGCGTTCAGCCCGAGGCCGGCGGCCAGGCCCATCGGGAACCGTCCGATGACACCCATCAGGATCGTCATGACACCCGCGACGAGCGCCGTCGCCGCAGCGACCATGCCGATCGCGATCGAAACCGCCTCATGGTTGACCGCACCGTCGGCGAGCAGGTACGGCTCGCCGGAGATCAGCAGGCCGTTCTTGTCGGTCGCGGTGCCGAGGATGAGGGGGTTCAGGGCAATGATGTAGGCCATCGCGAAGAACGTGACCAACCCGCCGCGGATCTCGCGACCGACGGTGGAACCACGTTTCGTGATGCTGAAGAAGCGATCGAGTGCGGACTGCTCGGAGGGCGCCGCCGTGTCTGTATTCGTAACCACGGCGACATGGTAGTGGTGCAACGCCTTTCCGGTCTCTTCCCGGTCCATCCGGATGCGCAGAAATGGCAACTCTGCGCCGTCAGCCGCCGCTCAGTCGAAGAGCACCTCGTCGACGCCCATGGTGTCGAACGCGGGCGCCGGCAGCTCGCGTGCGCGGGAGCTCTCGACGACGTCGGAGTGCCCGCCGCAACCGTGGTCGAGGTGGACGACCTTGCCGTCGGAGTGCGAGTACTGGTTCGTGCAGGCGCCGTACAGCGTGCCCAGCGAGCCGCGGAGCGCCACGAAGTAGCCGCAGGTGCCGCAGTTGCCAGGCGCTTCGCGGGAGGCATCGTCCATCGGGCCCGGGTCGCTCTGCAGCCACCGCTCGGCGGCCTCGTCGCGACCGTACCGACTGAGCACGCGCTCGCGTCCCAGGCCGAGTTCGGCGACGGTGGAGCGCAGCTGCACCCACTCGGTGGTGTCGGCGTCGGCCGGGAGGTCCGTCGCCGAGAACCCCGGCTCGAGGCGGGGGTCGTTGTCGGGCGTGGCCATGAGCAGGCCCGGGCCGATGTCGCCCGGCTGGATCCGCTCCTCCCACGGCACCCAGGAGGGCGCCAGCAGCGCCTCGTCCTTGGGCAGCAGGGAGACTTCGTTGACGGTCGCCACCTTCGCCCGGGAGGCCCGGACGACGGTGACCGCCCACTGCCAGTCGGCGTATCCGTCGAGTTGCGACTCGAAGTAGTGCGTCACGACGCGGTCGCTGCTGATGGCGATCGCTGCGACGTGCTCGCCGACGGCGTCCGCCCCGCTCACATCCTCGGCGGCTTCGCGCGCGAGGTCGATCGCCGCGGCCGCGATCTCGTCGAGCTTGGGGGCCTTGGACTTGGTCTTGGGTGTTGCCACTTAGAGCTCCAACTCATCGGCGACGCGACGCAGGACCTGCGCCGCCTGGTTCGCCATCTTGGGGTCAGGATGTCGGTTTGCACGGTACCCGTTGCCGAGCCCGTCCAGCATCTGGATCAGATCTTCGAGAATCACGGCCATCTCCTGCGGCTTCTTCCGCACGGCCTGGGACAGCGACGCCGGCTGCTCCAGGACGCGCACGTTGAGCGCCTGTTCGCCACGCCGTCCTTCGACGACGCCGAAATCGACGCGCTGCCCACTGTGCAGCGCAGCGACACCATCAGCGAGCGCGGTGGCACGCACGTACACGTCACCGCCGCCGTCCTTGCTGATGAACCCGAAGCCCTTCTCCGCATCGTAGAAGCGCACTTTGCCGGTAGCCACTGCCTGATTCCCTTCTCACAAACCATTGGCAGGCCAGTTTACCCATCACCTCAGAGGCGGAGGAAATGCTCCCCGTCCACGAGCCTCGCCCCGGCCGCTTCGTCGACGACGACCGTGAGGTCAGGATGGAACTGGAGGATCGAGGCGGGGTGAGCGACCGCCACCGGGCCCTCGATCATCCTGCCGATGGCCGACGCCTTGTGCTCGCCGGTGGCGATGAGCAGCGTGGCCCGCGATTCGCGGATCGTCGCCAGCCCCTGGGTGATGGCGTGGGTGGGCACCTGGTCGGGCGAATCGAAGAAGCGCGCGTTGTCCGCCCGGGTCTGGGCCGTCAGCGGGACCGCCCGCGTGCGGGACCCGAAGGAGGAGAACGGCTCGTTGAACCCGATGTGGCCGTTGGCGCCGATGCCGAGGATCTGCAGGTCGATCCCTCCGGCCACCTGGATCGCCTTCTCGTACAGCACGCTGGCCAGCGCGACGTCGTCGGCGGCGCCGTCGGGCACCTGGATCAGCTCGGGGTCGAGACCGAGGGGTTCGACGACGGTCCTCCGGATCACGTTGTGGTAGCTCTCCGGGTGCTCGTAGTCGATGGCGACGTACTCGTCGAGCGCGAACCCGCGGGCCCGGGAGAGGTCGACCTCCCCCGTCGACTGCATGTGCTTGAGGTGCGCGTAGAGCCCCAGCGGCGAACTGCCGGTAGCGAGCCCCAGCACCGGTGCCGGGTTGCCCCCCAGCTTCTTCACGATCAGCTCCGCTGCGACGACGCCTGCCTGTTCGGCGTCCCTACAGATCACAATGTCCACGCGCGTTCCCTTCCATCGAACCGAACCAGCGTAGAAAGGGTTTCCCTGCCAGTCACGTTTGCCCCCGATCTACGCAGCTCCGCTGAGCGCTGCCGGATCCGGATCCCCGTTAGGATAGCGGCATGGCTACCTGGCAGGACGGTGCGGCCTATGCACCAGTCGAACGACCCGACGGGTTCGCCACGCCCATCGCCGAGCCGCTCAGCGAGGCGGACCAGCGCGAACGCGTCACCCCGGGCGCGATCGCGCCGCCCTCCCGACTCGACCTCCCCGGCGACGCCATCGCCCTGGAGCGCATCGGCGGAGGCCGTGGCGCGCACCCGGGCCGCAACCCCGGTGAGCCGTTCGACGTCGCCAGCGCTGCCATCACCACCGTCCCCGCCACCGACGACGGCAAACGCGACCCGCGCGCGCCGTTCGCGGTGACCACGCCGGAGCGGGCGGTCGAGCCGTCGCAGCCCCCACCGCCACCGCCCGACCAGCAGCCGCTGCCCGAGGCCGCGGTACCGTCGACGCGGCCGTCCGCGGCCACCTCCGGGTTGCAGCCGGGACAGAAGCCCCTGGTGCTGCTGGTGGCCGGACTGTGCACCGTCGGGGTGATCCTGACCTCGGCGGCGCCGCTGCTGCTCGTGGTCGCCGGCCTGATCGCGGTGCTGCGCGTGCCCTGGGTCTCGAAGATCGGCGCCATCGCGCTCGGCGTGGGTTCCACGTTCTTCCTCGTGCAGCTGTTGTTCCCCGCCACGCGCCCGGGCGTGCTGTTCGGCCTGACGAGCCTGCTCCTCGCGGCGGCGTTCCTGATCCGCGCGTTTGCGGTGAAGGGCGACGACGCCGAGCCGGTCTGACGCCCGCTCCTGCCCAGAAACTGCATAATCTGCCACTCGTTCAGCTTTCTCCGGAAAGCAATCGTTTTCCGGAGCATCGAGTGGCGAGTATTGCAGCGTTTCGTCAGGGCACCGTCGACTCGTCCATGTCGCCAAGCTGCAGCGGAGGCCCGGATTCCCAGCGCAACAGGTCGCCGAGCGTGGCCGGCCAGAGCGGCTCCGGCAGCTGTCGGACGCTGAACCACCGGTGCCCCAGCAACCGTTGCTGCTCCGAGGCCGTGAGCCCCACCGG
>JAAYZP010000256.1 GCA_012514785.1 Propionibacterium sp.
CGGCTCGGCCGCGGGTCGCGTCGTCGGGGGCTCCGGGCTGCGGCGCAACAGCGTCACGCTCCGGGCGCCCTGCCGCACGGCGGTGCCGAGGCAGTCAGCGCCCGTGTCCCCGCCGCCGACGATCACCACGTCCTTGCCGGCCGCGTGGATCTGGCCGGTGACCTGCTCGCCGACGGCCACACGGTTGGCCTGCACGAGGTAGTCCATGGCCTGGTGGATCCCTTCCAGCCCCCGCCCCTCGAGCGGGAGTTCGCGGGGCACCGTCGCTCCGGTGGCGAGCACGACGGCGTCGAAGCGTTCCCGGAGCTGGCTCCCGGTGATGTCGCGCCCAATCTCCACGCCCGTCTCGAAGCGCGTCCCCTCGTCCACCATCTGCTCCAGCCTGCGGTCCAGCACGGACTTCTCCATCTTGAACTCCGGGATCCCGTAGCGCAGGAGGCCGCCGATCCTGTCGTCGCGTTCGTACACGACGACGGTGTGCCCGATCCTCGTCAGCTGCTGGGCCGTGGCGAGCCCAGCGGGACCGGAGCCGACGACGGCGACGGTCCGGGACGTGAGCCGGTGCGGGGGCTCGGCCACCACGCGGTGCTCGTCCCACGCCTTGTCGATGATGGCCGCCTCGACGTTCTTGATGGTGACGGCCTCCCGGCTGATCGCGACCACACAGGACGTCTCGCACGGCGCCGGGCAGAGTCGCCCCGTGAACTCCGGGAAGTTGTTGGTGGCGTGCAGCCGGTCGAGCGCCTCGTCCCATTCGCCGCGCCACACCAGGTCGTTCCACTCGGGAATGAGGTTGCCCAACGGGCAGCCGGAGTGGCAGAACGGCACGCCGCAGTCCATGCAGCGGCCCGCCTGTTTCGCGATGATAGGCAGCGACGCCCGGCCGAGGCCACCCTCGTAGACCTCGCGCCAGTCGCCGACCCGCTCCGCGACGGGGCGCCGCGCGGGTGACTGCCTCGGCGTCGAGATAAAGCCCCTCGGATCAGCCATGGGGCGCCACCTTCCGCATCCGTCGCCCGAGCAGTTCCGCGCGGAGATCCAGGAGCGAGGCGGCGAACCTCGACCCCGTCCCACCGACGTGCTCCCGAAGGAGTGCGAAGATCCGCGCCAGGTCGCCGTCGTCGACGCCGTCCGACCCGACGTCGGCGCCCAGCCGGCGTTCGTCGAGATCCAGCACCCAGGCGACGCCGCCGGACATGCCCGCGGCGAGGTTGCGCCCCGTGGGCCCGAGGATCAGCGCCTCTCCCCCGGTCATGTACTCCAGCCCGTGGTCACCGACACCCTCGACGACGCCGGTGGCGCCGGAGTTGCGGACCAGGAAGCGTTCCCCGACGGTGCCGGACAGGAAGAGGCGTCCGCTGGTGGCGCCGTAGCCGATGACGTTGCCCGCGACGACGGCCGCGTGCGGGTCGTACCCCGCCCCCGGCGGCGGCGCGACGACGATCGTCCCGCCGGAGAGTCCCTTGCCGAGGTAGTCGTTGGCCTCCCCCAACAGGCGCAGCGTGACCCCGCGGGGCAGGAAGGCGCCGAAGCTCTGCCCGCCGGTGCCGCGCAAGGTGAACTCGATGGTGCCGGGGTCCAGACCGCGGCCCTCGGTGGCCCGCGTGACGGCGTGCCCCAGCATCGTCCCGACGGTGCGCTGCACGTTACGCACCTCCAGGGTGTGCCGGACCGGGCGCCCATCCTCCAGCGCCGGCCGGGCGAGCTCGATGAGCCGCACGTCGAGCGCGTCGTCGAGGCCGTGGTCCTGCGCTACCCGGTGGGATCGGGGATGGTCGGTGTCGATCCTCACCAGGACGGGGCTGAGGTCCAGGCCGTGGGTGCGGGCGTCGTCGGCGTCCAACAGGTCGACGCGCCCCACCGCCTCCTCGAGGCTCCGCAGCCCGAGCCGCGCGAGCAGTTCGCGCACCTCGCCGGCGACGAAGCGGAAGTAGTTCACGACGTGTTCCGGCTTGCCGGTGAAGTGCTTCCGGAGTTCGGGGTCCTGGGTGGCGATGCCGACGGGGCAGGTGTCCTTGTGGCACACGCGCATCATCACGCACCCGCTCACCACCAGCGGCGCGGTGGCGAACCCGAACTCCTCGGCCCCGAGCAGCGCGGCGACCACCACGTCGCGCCCCGTCCGCAACTGCCCGTCGACCTGCACGACGACGCGGTCCCGCAACCCGTTCAGGAGCAGCGTCTGCTGCACCTCGGCGAGCCCGAGCTCCCAGGGGGTGCCGGCGTGCTTGATGGAACTTTGGGCCGCGGCCCCGGTGCCGCCGTCGTGGCCGGAGACGAGGACGACGTCGGCCTTCGCCTTCACCGCGCCCGCGGCGACCGTGCCCACCCCCGTCTCGGAGGCCAGCTTCACGTGGATCCTGGCCATGGGATTGGCGCACTTGAGGTCGTGGATCAGCTGTTTCAGGTCCTCGATCGAGTAGATGTCGTGGTGCGGGGGCGGGGAGATCAGGCCGACGCCCGGCGTCGAGTGCCGCGTCTTCGCGATCCACGGGTAGACCTTGTGGCCGGGCAGCTGCCCGCCCTCCCCCGGTTTCGCGCCCTGGGCCATCTTGATCTGGATGTCCGTGGCCTGGGCGAGGTAGTCGCTGGTGACCCCGAATCGCCCGGAGGCCACCTGTTTGACGGCCGACCGTCGCGCCGGGTCGTGCAGGCGATCCGAGTCCTCGCCGCCCTCGCCCGTGTTCGACCTGGCCCCGATCCGGTTCATCGCCACCGCCAGGGTCTCGTGCGCCTCCTGCGAGATGGAGCCGTAGCTCATCGCGCCGGTGGAGAACCGGGCGAGGATCGCCTCCACGGGCTCCACCTCGTCGACGGGGATCGCTTCGGCCGGTGCGAGCCGCAGGAGGGATCGGAGCGTCACGGCCTCGTCTGCGCGGCGGTCGACGAGCGCGCTGAAGCGCCGATAGGCGGCCTCGTCGCCGGTGCGGGTGGCGTGCTGCAGCCGGAAGATGGTCTCGGGGTCGAACAGGTGCCGCTCGCCGCCCCGGCGCCACTGGTACTCCCCGCCCGTCCGGAGCCGGCGGTCGCGGGGCGGGACACCGTCGGGGGGATACGCCTCATCGTGCCGCTCGCGGATCTCCGCGGCGACGTCGTCGAGGGTGATGCCGCCGATCTGCGACGTCGTGCCCGTGAAGTGGCGCTCGATGAGGTCCAGGCCCAGCCCGGTGGTCTGGAAGAGCTGGGCGCCGGTGTACGAGGCGACGGTGGAGACCCCCATCTTGCTCATCACCTTCAGCAGGCCCTTGCACAGCGCCCTGGTCACGTTGCCGATCGCCTGATCCGGTGAGGCCCGCACGTGGCGACCCCGCCGGGCGAGGTCCTCCGCCGACTCGAACAGCAGGTAGGGGTTGACCGCGGCGGCGCCGTAGGCGATCAGGAGCGCGGCGTGGTGCACCTCGCGCACGTCGCCGGCCTCGACGACGATGCCCGCCAGGCTGCGGGTCCGCTGCCGGACGAGGTGGTGGTGCAGCCCCGCCGTCAGCAGCAGAGAGGGGATGGGGGCGCGCCGGGCATCCGCGTCGCGGTCCGAGACGACGATCACGCTTGCCCCCCGCTCGATCGCGCCCGAGGCCTCCGCGAAGATCTCTTCCAGGCGCCGCCCCAGCGAGGCGGCGCCGCCGTCGACCTCGTACAGGGCGTGGACCACGTGACTCGCGTGCCCCGAGATCTCGCGCAGGTGGACGATCTTCGCGAGCTGTCCGGAGTCGAGGATCGGCCGCGGCAGCATGATCTGCCGGGCGGACGCGGGTGTGGGGTCGAGCAGGTTGCCCTCGGCTCCGAGTCGGCTGGTGAGGCTGGTCACCAGCTCCTCCCGGATCGAGTCCAGCGGCGGATTCGTGACCTGCGCGAACAGTTGCTGGAAGTGGTCGAACAAGGAGCGTCGTGCCCCCGAGATAGCTGCCACGGGAGTGTCCGTGCCCATCGCGCCGATCGCCTCGGCGCCGTCGTCGGCCATCGGCGCGATGATGAGCCGCACCTCCTCGTCGGTGTATCCGAAGCTCTGCTGCCGTCGCTGCACCGAGCTGTGGGAGTGCACGACGTGGGCACGCGCGGGCAACTCGTCGAGATCGAGCCGGTTGGCCTCCAACCACTCGCCGTAGGGCGCGGCGCGCGCCAGCTCGGCCTTGATCTCGTCGTCGGGCACCAGCTCGTGGCGCTGAAGGTCGGCCAGGAACATCCGGCCGGGCTGCAGGCGCCCCTTGACCCGGATGCGGCTCTCGTCGAGGGGCAACACGCCCGCCTCCGAGCCGAACACGACGAGGCCGTCAGAGGTGATCGCGTACCGCCCGGGCCGGAGCCCGTTGCGGTCCAGCGTCGCGCCGATCGTGGTGCCGTCGGTGAACACGATGCTCGCCGGGCCGTCCCACGGCTCCATCACGAGCGAGTGGTACTCGAAGAAGGCACGGCGTTCGGCGTCCATCAGGTGATCGTGTTCCCACGCCTCGGGGACCATCATCATCAGCGCGTGCGGCAGGGACCGACCTCCGAGGTGGAGGAGTTCGAGCACCTCGTCGAAGGAGCCGGAGTCCGACGACGTCTCCCCGCAGATCGGGCTGAGGCGTCCGAGGTCGCCGGGGAACAGGTCGGAGCCGAGCAGCGCCTCGCGGGCGCGCATCCAGTTGCGGTTGCCGCGCACCGTGTTGATCTCCCCGTTGTGCGCGATGGTGCGGAACGGTTGGGCGAGTTCCCAGGACGGGAACGTGTTGGTGGAGAAGCGCGAGTGGACGACGGCGAGCGCGCTGCGGAACCGCTCGTTCGTGAGGTCCGGGAACACCTCGCCGAGCTGGTGGGGCGTGAGCATCCCCTTGTAGACGAGGGTCCGCGCCGACAAGGAGGCGACGTACGTGCCCGCCTCGTGCTGGATGCGTCGGCGCAGCACGAACGTGGCGCGGTCGAGCGCGATGCCGCAACGGCCGTCGCGGGCCCCGACGAAGACCTGCGCCATGTGCGGCATCGTGGCGGCAGCGAGCTCGGAGAGGGGGTGCCGCTCGGTGGGGAGATCGCGCACGCCGAGGACGTCGAGCTCCAGCTCGTCCGCGAGTGCTTCGACGGCCTCCAGCACCGCCCGACGCTGACCCTCCGGCTCGGGCAGGTACGCGGTCCCGACGGCGTAGGCGCCCGGCTCGGGCAGCGGGAACTCCACGGTATGGCGGAGGAACTCGTCGGGGATCTGGACCAGGATTCCGGCCCCGTCACCGGTGGAGCCGTCCGCTCCGGTAGCACCGCGGTGGTCGAGGTTGCGCAGAGCTTCCAGCCCTTGGGTGACGACGCTGTGCCGCGGCACGCCGTCGAGCATGGCGACGAAGGCAACCCCGCACGCGTCGTGCTCGTTCAGCGGGTCGTAGAGTCCGATGGGTCGAGGTGCATGTGCCGATGTCATGGTGGAACCTCCGATCCCCGGGGCGATGTCGCCCGATTCCACAACGATAAATCCGCGGAAAAGCAATGAAAAGAGGCGTCTCACGATGAGACGCCCTCTTGCGGAGCGGTGTGGGTGGGTGCGACTGCAGGGTGGTCATCACTCGGGACGCGTGCGGGCGGGGACGTCGTCTCTCGCCCTGGATCGTGGCCGACGTCGGGGCACTGTGACAGCGTGGTCCAGTGTCGGCCCGATTCAACGCCCGACCTACCCTGAGCCGACGTCCCCGCCCGCCCGCTTCAGTCGCGCTCACACTCCAGGAGCCTCCACACCCCGCAAGCCGGCGTACTCGGATCGCTGTCGGGCCTACTTGCGGCCGATGCGGACCTTCCACACCTCCGGGCCGCTCTCCAGGTAGTCCCAGGTGAACTCGTCGGTGTGCTCGGCGGCGAACTGGTAGTAGAGCGGCTTGGGGTCGTGGTCGTTGACGAGGACGAATGCCTCGCCGCCGGAGAGCGCGAAGTAGGTCTCGAAGATGGTGGAGTGGCGCTGGGCGGGGACGAGGTCGCGGACGTCGAGTTCTTTGTCAGTCATGCGCACGAGATTAGTACAAACTCTTCGTGTCAATTGCCCGGTGTCCGAACCGGGTACCCCGGGTCAGCTGACCAGACGGGAGTAGTCCTCGCGCAGGTGGCTGATCTCGAGCCCGAGAGTGGTCCAGATGACCTGCACCTTGCGGTCCTCCCCGATGCCCATGATCTGCGTCGAGTGGTCCACCTCGTAGCCGCCGCTGGGCAGCTGCTTGCCCTGCTCGATGTGCACGTTCAGCGCCGCGCCGATCTCCATGATGTCGCCCAGGTCGCCGGTGAGGCCGATGAACTTGTCGTCGACGCGGGCCAGGTAATCCTTGAGGGCCTCCGGCGTGTCGCGGGCCGGGTCGGTGGTGATCACGATGGGGGTGATGTCGTCGGCCAGGTCCTCGGGGAGCCGGCGGCGCGCCGTCGCCATGTCGGCCATGATCCCCGGGCAGACGTCGGGGCAGTTCAGATAACCGAAGAACAGCGCAATGGCCTTCGTGTCCCAGCCTGTGCGGAGGTTGAAGGGCTCCCCGTTGTGGTCGGTCAGCTCGACGTCGGGCACGTCCCACCCCTCCGGCAGGACCGTGCCATGGAAGCCGTCGCCTTCCGGGATGCTCGCGATCGGCGTGTCGTCCGACGAGCAGGCCGCGAGCACGGGCAGCGCGAGCCCTCCCAACAGCAGTTGCCTCCGACGAATCACTTGCGGCTCCTCTCGACCCCGGCTGCGATCTCTCCGGAGAGCTTACGCAGCGCGGCCAAGTCGTATGGCATGTCGGTGCCGTCGGAGGTCATGCAGTTGATGAGGGCCGAGCCCACGATCACCAGGTCGGCGTAGGCCCCGATCTCGGCGGCCTGGTCGCCGCCCGAGACCCCGAGCCCGATGCCGACGGGGATGCTGGGGTCCGCCTCGCGCGCGCGTTCGACGACGACGCGCCCGGCGTCGGAGGTCTGTGACCGCACGCCGGTGACGCCCATCACGGACGTGGCGTAGACCCAACCCCGGCTGGCCGCCATCGTCATCTTCATGCGCTCGTCCGTGGACGAGGGTGCGATCAGGAAGATGCGGTCGGTGCCGTGCGCGTCGGTGGCCTCGAACCACTCGGCGCAGTCATCGGCGGGCAGGTCCGGTGTGATGGCGCCCCCGCCACCGGCGGCTGCGAGGTCGCGGGCGAACGCGTCGACGCCGTAGGCCTCGATGACGTTCCAGTAGGTCATCACCATGGGCATGGCGCCGAGGCTCGCGACGGCTTCGGCCGCGGTGAAGATGTCCTTGGTCCGCACGCCGCGGCTCAGCGCGCGCGTGTTGGCGCGCTGGATGACCAGCCCGTCCATCAGCGGGTCGGAGTACGGCATGCCGATCTCGATGATGTCGGCACCGCGGCCCTCGTCGCCCTCGACGATGGCGCGCATGGCCTCGATGGAGTTGTCGACGTGCGGGTACCCGACGGAGTAGTAGCCGACGAACGCCGGCCTGCCCTCGTCGAGACACTTGGCGACCACCTGGCCGGAGCGGCCCAGACGTTCGGCGGAATTGAACTGGCTCATCGTCATGCCCCCACTGTGTGATCGGGTTCGCCGCTCAACTTGAACCAGTCGAACGCCGTCTCGGTGTCCTTGTCGCCGCGCCCGGACAAGCACACCAGGATCTTCGGCCGCGCCTCCGGGTCCTCATCGGCGATCCGCTTCCCCAGCCGCATCGCCCCGGCCACCGCGTGCGCGGACTCGATCGCGGGGATGATGCCCTCGGTGCGGCTCAGCAGCCGGAACGCCTCCATCGCGTCGTGGTCGTCGACCACCTCGTAGATGGCGCGCCCGGTCTCGGCGAGCCAGGCGTGCTCGGGCCCGACGCCCGGGTAGTCGAGCCCGGCGGAGATCGAGTACGACTCGATGGTCTGCCCGTCGTCGTCCTGGAGCACGACGGTGCGCGCCCCGTGCAGGACGCCGGGGGTGCCCTTCGTGATGGTGGCCGAGTGCTTGCCGGAGTCGATGCCGTCGCCGCCGGCCTCGAAGCCGTAGAGCTGCACGGCGGCGTCGTCGATGAAGTCGTAGAACTGACCGATGGCGTTGGAACCGCCGCCGACGCACGCGGCGACGTAGTCGGGCAGGCCGCCGTGCTCGTCCAGCATCTGCTGCCGGGATTCGGTGGAGATGACCCGCTGCAGCTCGCGCACCAGGTACGGGAACGGGTGCGGGCCCCCGACGGTGCCGATCAGGTAGTGCGTCGTGTCGACGGTGGTGACCCAGTCCCGCATGGCCTCGTTCATCGCGTCCTTCAGCGTGCGCGACCCGGCGGCGACGGCGTGGACCTCCGCGCCGAGTAGTTGCATGCGTGCGACGTTGAGCGCTTGCCGCTTCGTGTCGATCTCACCCATGTAGACGCGGCACTCGAGACCGAGCAGCGCGGCGGCGGTGGCGGCGGCGACGCCGTGCTGGCCGGCGCCCGTCTCGGCGATCATCCTCGTCTTGCCCATCCGCTTGGTGAGCAGGGCCTGCCCGAGCACGTTGTTGATCTTGTGCGCGCCGGTGTGGTTGAGGTCCTCGCGCTTCAGGTAGATCGTGGCGTTGCCGGCCTGCTTCGAGAAGTTCTCGGCGACGGTGATGGGGGTCGGGCGCCCCGAGTAGTCGCGCTGGAGACGGCGCAGTTCAGCGCCGAAGCCCGGATCGGCCTGCGCTTCTGCGAACGCGGCCTCCAGTTCGACCAGCGCGGCTTGCAGGGCCTCGGGCACGAATCGCCCGCCGAAGCGGCCGAAATGCCCTTTGGCATCGGGGTAGGAAGTCATGCGATCAACCTTATCCGGGCTCGTGACACCATCCACGTTCCCGTCCAGCCTTGCGGCTGGGTGAGCGCTGGGTCAGAGGCTGCCGGCGAGGGCGGCGACGGCGCTGCGCGGGTCACCGTGACGCACGAGCGCCTCGCCCACGAGGATCGCGTCGGCGCCCTCTGCCTGGACGCGCTTCGCGTCCTCGGGCGTGAAGATGCCCGACTCGGCCACCCGGACGACGCCGTCGCCGAGCCGCTCGGCGAGCGGTGCGAACGTGGCGAGGTCCACGTCGAGGGTCTTGAGGTTGCGGTTGTTGACGCCGATCAGCTCGGCGCCGGAGGCCAGCGCGCGATCCGCCTCGTCCGCGGTGTGCACCTCCACGAGCGGGGTGAGCCCAAGCTCGGCGGCGAGCCGCAGGAACCGGGCGAGTTCGTCGTCGGTCAGCGACGCGACGATGAGCAGCACGATGTCGGCACCGTGCGCCCGGGCCTCGACGAACTGGTACTCGTCCACCATGAAGTCCTTGCGCAGGACGGGGATATCGACGCGGGCGCGAACGGCGTCGAGGTCGTCGAGCGAGCCGCCGAAGCGTCGCTGCTCGGTAAGCACCGAGATCGCGGCGGCACCGCCGGCGGCGTAGTCGGCAGCGAGCGCGGCGGGGTCGGCGATGTCCGCCAGTGCGCCCTTCGACGGTGATCTCCGCTTGACCTCGGAGATCACGGAGAGGCCGGGCCCGCGGAAGTGCGGCATGGGGTCTCGGACGGGCGGCGCGTCGTCGAGTGCCCGTTCGAGGTCCGAGAGCACGACGCGCTCCTTGCGTGCCGCGAGGTCTTCCCTGACGCCGGCGACGATCGAGTCGAGTACCGTCACGGTTGGCCCAGGCCCATGGCCTTCATGACCATCGTGGCGACTCCGCCGAGCAGGACGATGACGCCACCCACGATGGTGACGATCCAGTTGGGCCCCATGAACACGCCGATGGTGATGATGATGAACCCGATGGCGGCGATCGCCGAGCCGGTCCAGGCTGCGGGGCTCCCGCCGTGGTGGTAGTACCTGGGGGTTGGCGCCATGGTGTTCTGCCTTTCTTCGAAGCTGAAGCGTTCGCGCGAAACCCTACCGTGAAACTTCGTCGGCGGGTACCTCCTAGGCTGGTAACCGTGCCCGACCTCTATCCCCCGCTCGCCACGTGGTATGCCCACCACGCCCGCGACCTGCCCTGGCGTCGTCCGGGCTTCAGCGCCTGGGGCACGCTGCTCAGCGAGGTCATGCTGCAGCAGACGCAGGCGAGCCGGGTCGCCGCGGAGATCGACGGGTGGCTGGCCGCCTGGCCCACGCCCGCGGCGCTGGCGGCGGCGCCCACGGCCGAGGTGCTGCGCCGCTGGGGCAACCTCGGTTACCCGCGACGCGCGATCCGGTTGCAGCAGACGGCACAGGTCATCGTCGAGGAGCACGGCGGCGAGGTGCCCGGCGACGTCGACGCCCTGCTGGCGCTGCCGGGGATCGGCGACTACACGGCCCGCGCCGTCGCCGTGTTCCACTTCGGCCTGCGCCACCCCGTCGTGGACACCAATGTGCGTCGCGTGATGGCGCGCCACCTCCACGGGTTGGCGAACCAGCGGCACGCGCGGAGGCAGGACCTCGTCGACGCGGAGTCGCTGCTGCCCGACGACGCCCGGGAGGCGGGGCTCGTCAGCGCGGCGCTGATGGAGCTGGGGGCGTTGGTCTGCACGTCGAGGTCACCCGACTGCGACGCCTGCCCGCTGGCGACGTCGTGCGCCTGGCTCGCTGCGGGCAAGCCCGACAACGCGCCGCCACGGGCGAGGCAGGCGCGTTTCGAGGGCAGCGACCGGCAGGCCAGGGGCCGGATCCTGGAGACGCTCAGGCAGTCCGACGTCGTGCTGCTGGAGGATCTGAAGGTGGTGTGGGCGCCGGATGAGCAGCGGGAACGCGCCATCGAGGGGCTCGTTGCGGACGGGCTCGCCGTGCGGCGCGCCGGCTCCCTGTCGCTCCCCTGACGATTCGTCGCGTCAGTCGTTGTGCGGTGCTCGCAGGGTGCGGGCCAGGCACTGGTTGTGCAGCGACTCGCCGCTCAGCTCCGGGAACGACCACTCGCACCAGGACTCGACGCTCTCCTCGGAGTGAAATCCCGCGTCGGCTACCGTGAACCAGAGGTCGGCGCCGGTCTGCTTGCCCCAGTCGCTGCTGTGCAGCATGAACACGTGGGCGTCGGTGATCCTCCAGGCCAGGGACTCGTGCATGGCGACGATGTCCGGATAGTAGAAGGTGTTGGACCCGTTGGCGGCCACCTGGAGCGGGTCCTGGATGCCGTCGCGCTTGGCGGAGAGCACGGCCACCCAGCGTTCGTCGAGTGAGACGCTCCAGATCGCTTCCTGACGCAACTGCTCCAGCGCGTCGCGGCCCTGGGTGCTCGTGGGCGCGTCCTCCGTGGAGGTGTCGATCTTCACCACCCCGTCGTCGACGACGAGGCGGAAGTGGACGCCGCTGGTCAGGCCGGAGACGCCACGCGAGTTGCGGGTGACGAGGTCGCAGATCGCCAGCTGTGTGCCGTCGTCGTATCGGCAATCGGAGACCTGCGCGGAGGCGAGCCCGCCCCACCAGTCGATGTAGGAGGCGTAATCCTCCTTGGCGCGGCGGGCGTCGGTGAGCAACTCCCAGCCGCGCGCCGGGTCGGCCACCGCGGCCGTGAGGTACTGGTCCAGGCCGGCGAGCGCCACCTCGCGCGAGAGCGTCGTGGCGGTGACGGGTTGGTTCGGAGCGGCGGGCGAGCTGCTCGGCGCACTGCTCGCCGGAGTCGTCTCCGTCGGTTCGGGTACGGGCGCGGGCGGCTCGGATTCGTCGGGCATGTCGGTGGGCGGAGCGCTCTCGGCGGGCTCCGGCTCGTCGGCCGAGGGCTGCTCGCTGGGGCTCGCCGGGGGTGCGGGCGCCGCCTCCGACGACCCGCCGTCGCCACCGCTGAACAGGAGCCAGACGGTGACACCGGCAAGGGCCACCACGAGTCCGGACAGCAGCCCGATGATCACGCCGACGGGACGCTTGCGCGGTGGCTCGGGCGTCGGCTCGCCGACGTACGGGTCGTACTGGTACGGATCCGGCAGTTGATCCACGCCCATCCTGTGCCCCCCACGTTCTGGTCGGAGTCCGCGCCGACTGCCAGTTACTGTAGTGCCCGGCACTCAGATCGTGGGGTCCTCCCCCTGATCCAGCAGCTTCCAGGGATCCTCCGACGGCGGGCGCGCCTTCCGCCCGGCGGCCCACCCCGGCCCGAACATCGCCATCAGCACTCCCCCGGCGAGGACCGGCACGAACGCCGTCGCGAGCCAGGCGGTCCCTAGGACGCTGAGCACGCCCCCGAGGACGCCCAGCAGCACGAGCACCACGCCGAGCACCCGCAGCCCCACGCCGTGCAGCATCAGGGAGAGCGCCGTGCCGGCGAGGACGGCCCAGCCGAGCCCGGCCACCGCCGGCGCCTCGGCCACCGTGCCGCCGATCCCCGCCGCCAATCCCCCGAGGGCGGCGAGCAGGGTGGTCGGCCACCGACCGGTCATCGCCAAGACTCGGCCTTCCCGATCGCGGCGATCACCGCACCGGCCTTGTCGGAGCACTCCGCGTCCTCCGTCGCGGGCACCGAGTCGGCGACGATGCCCGCGCCGGCCTGCACATGCGCGACCCCGTCCTTCATCACCGCGGTGCGGATCGCGATGGCGACGTCGGCGTTGCCGGCGAAGTCGAAGTAGCCGACGACGCCGCCGTAGACGCCGCGGCTGGAGAGCTCCAGCCGCTCGATGATCTCCATGGCGCGCACCTTCGGCGCACCGGAGAGCGTGCCGGCGGGGAAACAGGCGAGCACGGCGTCGACGGCGCTGCGGTCGTCTCGCAGCCGTCCGGTCACGGCGGCCTCGAGGTGCATGATGTGGGAGTACTTGTGCACGTTCAGGAACTCCTCGACGACGACGGTCCCGGGCTCGGCTATCCGGCCCAGGTCGTTACGTCCGAGGTCGACGAGCATGATGTGCTCGGCGCGCTCCTTCTCGTCGGCCAGGAGTTCTTCCGCGAGCGCGTTGTCCTCCTCGACGGTGGCTCCCCGCGGTCTGGAGCCCGCGATGGGGCGGGTGGTCACCTTGTCCCCCTGGACCGTGACGAGCGCCTCCGGCGAGGCGCCGACGATCGAGAACCCGTCGAGCGCGAGGTAATACATGTAGGGGCTGGGGTTGGTCACCCGCAGCGCGCGGTAGACGTCGAACGGCGAGGCCGAGGTGGCGACGTCGAAGCGTTGGCTGACGACGATCTGGAACGCCTCCCCCGCCCTGATCTCCTCCTGCGCCTCCCGCACCAGGCCCTCGAATTCCTCGGAGGTGCGCTGTCGTCGCACGTCCGGCAGGCGCTCCTCGCCGGGGCGGGCGGTGACGGGCTGGCGGGGCTCCGACAGTTTGGCCTCCATCTCCTCCAGGGCCCGCACGGCCGACTCGTAGGCGCGCTCGATGCGCTCGGTGGAGTTGTCCCAGTTGATGGCGTTGGCGATGAGCCAGATCTCGCCGAGCTTGTGGTCGAGCACGGCGATCTGGCTGGTGAGGAGGAACAGCAACTCGGGCAGGCCGAGGTCGTCGGCCGTGTCGGCCGGGAGGTGCTCGAGTCGGCGTACGACGTCGTAGCCGAGGAAGCCGTAGAGGCCGGCGTGGAACGACGGCAGGGCGGGGTCGGGTTCGCTGGCGAGCTCCGTCAGAGCCTCCCGGAGCATGTCGAGCGGGTCGCCGGAGCTCAGCACGTCGGCGAGCTCCCGGCCCTCCCAGCGTCCCTCGCCGCCCTTGGCCGTGAGCACGGCGTCGGAGCGGACGCCGATGATGGAGTACCGGCTCCACACACCGGCCTCGGCGGATTCCAGCAGGAACGTGTTGTCGCGCCCCGCGCAGAGGATGTTGTAGATCCCGATCGGGGTGAGGTCGTCGGCGACGAGGCGGGTGTGGACGGGGATGACGCGACGTCGCTCGCCCAGCGCGGCGAACTCCTCGAAGCTGATCACGCGATCTCCTCGAAGAAGCAGGTGCGGTTGCCGGTGTGGCAGGCGGCGCCGGTCTGGTTGACCTTGAGAAGGATCGTGTCACCGTCACAGTCGACGTGCAGGGAGACGACCTCCTGCGCGTGCCCCGACGTCTCTCCCTTGACCCACAGCTCGTCGCGGCTCCTGGACCAGTACGTGGCGCGCTTCGTATCGATGCTCAGGCGCAGCGCCTCGTCGTTCATCCAAGCCATCATGAGGACTTCGCCGGTGGTGGCTTCCTGCGCGATGACGGGCACGAGGCCTTGGTCGTTGTACTTGATCTGGGGCATGCGCCCAATTTAGCCCTAGCTAAGGTTGTGCCATGAGTTTCGTCCGCCGCCAGCGCGCCCAGTTGATCGACCTGATGCGGGAGGTCGGCCCCTTCGCCGACACGAAGTGCGAGGGATGGCAGGTCCAAGACCTAGCCGCCCATCTGTGGATCCGCGAGCACCGGCCCTCGGCGCTGCCCGGCATCGGGTTCGAGGCGTTCGCCGGGCGTACCGAGCGGATCCAGCAGGAGTCCCTGCACTCGAAGGGATTCCTGGGGCTGCTCGAGGAGTTGCAGCGCCCGCCGTGGTACATGCGCCCCATGGATCGCCTCGCCGGGGGTGTGGAGTGGTATATCCACCACGAGGACGTCCGCCGCGCCCGCGGCGAGAAGGTGCGCCTGACCGCGCGCGAGGTGGACTCGCTGGAAAGCATCGCGCTGGTGATGGCGAAGAAGGCCCAGCGGGAGAGCGGGGCCCAGCTCGTCGTCACGCCGCGGCGCTCGAAGCCGCGGACGCTGGGCACCGGAGACCGCACGATCTTCGTCGAGGGCCCGGCCAACGAGCTGCTCCTGCACTTCACCGGCCGCGACTCCGACGTCACGGTCACCGGCGACGACGTCGAGGCCTACCGGGAGTCGCTGAAGGGGTTGTGAGTCCCCGGCGCCACTAGAAGCTCTTGAAACCACCGAAACGGTGGTTTCAAGAGCTTCTAAGCCATGTGGAGTCTCCGACGACAAGCCCCAGCGGGTGCTGAAGTTGGTTTCGACCTTCCCGGAGCTCCCTCGTCGCGCCGGGAGCTCAACCAGCAAGTCTCCTGGTTTGCTGGTTGAGCTCGCCCGCGACGGAGGAGCTGGCGATGGTCGAAACCACCCCAAACCGGCGCAGAAGACTCCCCAAGGAACGCCGAACGGCTCCGCTCCTCCCCGTCGGGGGCGACGGCTGCCCCCTGATCTCGGAGTTCTGCACCCACGAACTCGCCGCACTCCTCGGCGTCTCCGTCCATTCCGCGACGAAGCACCCCCCACCACCGCCACGCCCTTCCCGCCGACGCGGCGCATGACCCGGCCCCGACGCATCCGGCCGCCAGTCCGGTCTGCACCGGCGGGCTCAACCAGTTGGTGGCACTCGCTGGTTGAGCCTTGTGGTGCAGCCCGTGATCGACCTACCCCGCATGAAACCCGAGGAACGCTACCGCCCCACCCGCGCCCTCCGCGAAGCCGGGCAGTTCACCTGGCGCCACGCAGAAGCGTTCCCCTTCTCCTCCCGCCCCGCGGCGAGGATGGACATCGACCACATGCGCTCCTACCTCGGGCATGACCCCGGACACTTCACCCACCTCGGCAACCTCACCCCCCTCGGCCGCCGCGCACACCGCGCCAAGACCGCCGGCTACTGGCACGCCGAACCCGTCACACCCGGCACCATCCGATGGCGCAGCCCCCTCGGCTACCGCTACGAAGTCTCCACCACCGGCACCCGACGCCTCGAGTAGCTGCAAGTCGAGTTCCAGCCCGCCCCGCTTCGCACCCAGTGCTGCGACGTCGCAGCACACAGGGCATCTGCCCATGTCTCAGTCGGCGGGCGCGAGGAACTGCAACTGGCTGATGGTCACGATGTCCGTGTTGTTGGCATCGGGGTCCCCCGGCAGCGTGGAGTCCAGGATCTCCAACTCGACGCTCTCGGCCCGCACCATGGGGAACGCGACCTCCTGCGCGGTCGCATCGTTGGGCGGCAGGCCCTGGTCGAACCACGAGCCGTCGGAGAAGTGCCAGCGGATCGACAGGATCCGGCGTTCGGCGATGAAGCGGTCCAGGTTGGCGTTGTCGCCACCCACGATCCGCATGCCCACCAGCTCCTGGCCTGGCGCGAACGTGAACGTGACCCGCTCTCCCACGCCGTCGCCGGTGCAGCGCCACGAGCTGGACGTGTCCACGCCGAGCATCTGCAGCCCGCCGTCGTCCTCGCAGGTGGTGGTGCCCTCGACCGGCTCGACGGCGACAGTGGCGCCGTCGTAGATCCCCAGATCCTCCGTCGGCGACGGGGACGGCGAGCTCGTGGGCGTCACCGACTCCGTCGGAGCCGGCGACGGTCTGGCCACCTGCTCCGGCTGTCCCAGCAACATGCGCCCCACGAAGAACCCGATCACCAGCGCCACCAGCACGACCACGAGGGCCATGCGCGTCGGCATCAGCACCAGCTTCGCGGGCAGCACGGAGTCGGTGGGTTCCCGGGCGGGCGTCTCGACGACGTCGTCCGACTCCTCGGCAACCGGCGGCTGCTCGGGTCGGCGACGAAAGAACTCGTCGGGAAGCTTCGATACCACGCCCCCCATCCTAAGCCTGAGCCCTACGATCGGCGGACCACTAGGATGGTGATTCCTCTCCGACAGATAAGGACCCCCTCGATGCATGACGTGTTCCAGACTTCCGAAACGATCGACGGCGTCGCGCCGATCAACGAGTCCGGCACGCTCGTCCTCGAAGGTTCCCGCCCCGGCCAGGTGTACGAGCAGGAGCACGCGGCCGCGGTCGCGGACCTCCGCGACGGCACCGTGATGCTGGCCGTCCATCCCGACCACCGACGACGCGGCCACGGCACCGCGCTCCTCACCGACATCCTGGCCGAGCATCCCGACCTCACGCTGTGGGCGTTCGGCACGCTGCCCGGCAGCACGGAACTCGCCGCCAAGGTGGGGCTCACACCGATCCGCACGCTGCTGAAGATGTCGCGCCCCCTCACCGACGACGACGCGCCCCCCGCCACCGACGTCGAGCTCGGCCACTTCCACCCCGACGACGCGAGCCGCATCGTCGAGGTCAACGCCGCCGCGTTCGCGCACCACCCGGAGCAGGGCAAACTCACCCTCGAGGAGTTCGACGACCTCACCCGCCAGCCCTGGTTCTCGGCCGAGGGACTCCTGGTGGCGCGCGTCGACGGCGAGATCGCCGGGTTCCACTGGACCAAGCGGCACGGCGGCGGCATGGGCGAGGTCTACGTCATCGCCGTCCACCCCGACTTCGGGGGCCGCGGCCTCGGCCGGATCCTCCTGGAGGCCGGCCTGGCCCACCTGCGCGCGGTGGGCGACGACGTCGTCAAGCTCTACGTGGAAGCATCCGAAGAGCGTGTCGTTAAGATGTACGACGCCGCCGGGTTCACCGTCGCCGCCCGTGACACCAGCTTTGGAAGGACCTCATGACTGAGCTTCTGGAGGAGCAGCCGCTGCCCGAGGACCGCTACTTCGACCGCGAACTCTCCTGGATGGAGTTCAACAAGCGGGTGCTGGACCAGGCGGAGGATCGCACACGCGTCCCGCTGATCGAGCGGGCCAAGTTCCTGGCGATCTTCTCCAGCAACCTCGACGAGTTCTTCATGGTGCGCATCGCCGGCCTGAAACGGCGCATCGACGCCGGGGTGGCGCAGCCGAGCGTGAGCGGCATCATGCCGAAGGACCTCCACGAGCGCCTGCTCGCGCGGGTGGCGGAGCTCGTGGTCGAGCAGTCCGACCTCTTCCAGCACGACGTACGCCCCGCGCTCGCCGCAGAAGGGATCGAATTCCTGCGGTGGGACGAGCTGACCGCCACGGAGAAGGACAACATGCGCACCGTCTTCTCCGAGCGCATCTTCCCCGTGCTCACCCCGCTCGCGGTCGACTCCTCGCACCCGTTCCCGTACATCTCCGGGCTCTCGCTCAACCTCGCCGTGCTGCTGCGCAACCCCACCACCGGCGCGCGGCAGTTCGCCCGCATCAAGGTGCCACCACTGCTCCCGCGTTTCATGGCCGTAGCCGAGGGCCGCTACCTCCCGCTGGAGGAAATCATCGGGCGCCACCTCGGGCAGCTATTCACCGGCATGCACGTCATCTCGCACACCACCTTCCGCGTCACCCGCAACGAGGACATCGAGGTGGAGGAGGACGACGCCGAGAACCTGCTGACCGCGCTCGAGCGGGAACTCCTGCGCAGCAAGGTCGGACGCCCGCCCGTGCGGCTCGAGGTCCAGGACGACATCGACGACGCCATGCTCACCATGCTCAAGAACGAGGTGGACGTGCGCGAGGACGAGGTCTTCCGCCTGCCGGCACCGCTCGACCTGACAGGACTGTTCCTCCTGGGCGACTCGCCCCGCGAGGACCTGAAGTACCCCAACTTCCTCCCCACCACGCACCCCGAGCTCGCCGAGGCCGAGACGGCCTCCCCCGCCGACATGTTCGGCGCGCTGCAGAAGCGCGACGTGCTGGTCCAGCACCCGTACGACTCGTTCGCCACCAGCGTCCAGCGCTTCATCGAGCAGGCGGCGGCCGACCCGCACGTGCTGGCGCTGAAGCAGACGCTCTACCGCACCTCCGGCGACTCGCCCATCATCGACGCGCTCATCGAGGCGGCGGCCGCGGGGAAGCAGGTACTGGCCATCGTCGAGATCAAGGCGCGCTTCGACGAGGAGAACAACATCACCTGGGCGCGCAAACTCGAGCGCGCCGGCGTGCACGTGGGCTACGGCATGGTGGGACTGAAGACGCATTGCAAGCTCTCGCTCGTCGTCCGCGACGAGCCGGGCGGGCTGAAGCGCTACTGCCACATCGGCACGGGCAACTACAACCCCAAGACGGCCCGCCAGTACGAGGATCTGGGCCTGCTGACCAGCAACCCGATCATCACCGACGACGTCGCCCGCCTGTTCAACCACCTCTCCGGCATCACGCAGCAGCGGGACTACCGTCGGCTGTTGGTCGCGCCCCACGGGCTGCGCTCCGGCATCCTCGAACACATCGAGGCCGAGATCGCCAACCAACGGGCGGGCAAACCCGCAGGCATCCGGATCAAGGTCAACTCGCTCGTCGACGAGGCCACCACGGACGCGCTCTACCGCGCCTCTATGGCCGGCGTGCCGGTGGAGATCTGGGTGCGCGGCATCTGCACCATCCGGCCCCAGGTGCCGGGGCTGAGCGAGAACATCAAGGTCCGCTCCATCCTCGGCCGGTTCCTGGAACACTCGCGGATCTACTACTTCCACAACAAGGGGCGCCCCATAGTCGGCATCGGCTCGGCGGACCTCATGCACCGCAACCTCGACCGCCGCGTGGAGGCCATCGTCGGGCTCAGCCAACAGCGCCACGTCGACCAGATCATGGATCTCTTCGACCTCGCATTCGCGCCGGACACCGTGCACTGGTCGCTGACGGACAGCACCTGGACCCCGCATCTGCTCGACGAGGAAGGCAACCCCTTGAACGATCTGCAGGAGACGCTCATCCGCCAGTTCTCCAACCGTCGGGCCCGCTGAGCGATGAGCGGCCGGATCAGGGCGGCGGGTGCCGTCGTGCTCAGGGAACGCAATGGCTCGCACGAGGTGCTCCTCGTGCACCGCCAGGCCTACGACGATTGGACGCTGCCGAAGGGCAAGGCGATCCCCGACGAGCTCCGTCCCGCCACCGCGGTGCGCGAGGTGCGCGAGGAGACGGGCGTGCTCATCGAGTTGGGGATGCGCCTGAAGAGCATCAAGTACCGGGTCGGCAAGGGGTCGCTGAAGACGGTCGACTACTGGCGGGCCTCCCCCGTCGCGCAATACTTCCATCCGCCGGACCGCGAGGTCGACGAGACGCGGTGGGTGGACGTCGAGGAGGCGCGCACGCTGCTCACCTACGACGACGAGTTCCCCCTCGTCGCGGAGGCGCTCGGCCTGCCCGCGACGACGCCGCTACTGCTCGTGCGGCACGGCAAGGCGATGCTGCGCAAGCACTGGTCCGGCAACGACCAGAGCCGCAGGCTCGCGGGGCGGGGCCGACGTCAGGCTGTCGAGCTGATCCCGCTGTTGGAGGCCTACGGCGTGAGCCGGCTCGTCAGTTCCCCGGCCGTGCGCTGCTTCGAGACGCTCGAGCCCTACCGCGACTACAAGGGCCTGCAGACCGAGACGATCGACCTCCTCACGGAGGAGGAGGGCACCCGGGATCCCGACGGCGTGGTGGCCTGCGTGAAGCGGCTCGCGGCCAGCCTCGGCCAGCCGACCGCGCTGTGCGGGCACCGCCCCGTGCTGCCCGCGATGCACCAGGGGCTCGGCCTGAAGCCGCGGCCGATGGTGGTCTCGGAAGTCACGGTGATCCACCGCGACCGCAAGGGCAAGAACGTGGGCGTCGAGGTCCACAAGCCGACGGCGTAGACCCACCCGACCCTTTGCATCACGAAAGGGTAACGATTATGCACAGGGAGGCGGTCGAATGCCGCAGAACGCGCGAGCTGTTCACCTGCTGTTCACCTTAGTCGCGTGATCGCTTAACTTTGCGTCCGTAAGTTCCACTCTTGAGAACTGAATTGTTCGGCCGGGCCCTCGCAGGCTCGGCACTACCCCAAGAATCCTTTTGAGAGGGAACTTAAATGAAGCTCCGTGCTGTTGCAGCTCTGGGTCTGACCGCCGCCCTGGCGCTCACCGCTTGCGGTGGCGACGCCGGCGATGAGGCGACCCCCACCACCGACGAGACCACCCCCGAAGCTGCGGAGACGGCAGACGCCGGCGACGAAGGTGAAGAAGACGCTGGCGATGCCGGCTCCGGCCTCAGCGGCGAGTTCGCCGGCATGGGCGCCTCGTCCATGCGTGTCGCCCAGGACGCCTGGACCTCCGCGTTCATGGCCGACAACCCCGGTGTGACCGTCTCGTACGCGGCCGAGGGCTCCGGCGCCGGTCGTGGTGGCATGGAGGACGGCTCCGTCCAGTTCGCCGGCTCCGACCGCGCGTTCACCCTGGAGGAGAACGTCGCCGGCAACTTCGCCGCCTGCACCGCCGACTCGATCGTCCTGGACCTCCCGGTCTACATCTCGCCGATCGCCGTCATCTTCAACCTCGACGGTGTGGACAACCTGAACCTCGACCCGGCCACCATCGCGTCGATCTTCAAGGGCGACATCGCCAAGTGGAACGACCCGGCCATCGCCGCCCACAACGAGGGCGTCGAGCTCCCGGACGAGTTCATCACCATCGTCCACCGCTCCGACAACTCGGGCACCACCGAGAACTTCACCGACTACCTCTCGCAGGTCGCCGGTGACGTGTGGGACGCCGAGGTCAGCGGTGACTGGCCGTACGAGGGTGGCCAGCCGGCCGCCCAGACCGACGGTGTGGCCAACGCCGTGGGCTCCGGCCAGGGCACCATCGGTTACGTCGATCTCTCGGCCGCCGGCGACATGGGCACCGTGAGCATCGGCACCGACGGCACCTACTTCGAGGCCACGCCCGAGGCTGCGGCCCAGGTCGTCGAGAACTCGCCCGTGGAAGAGGGTCGCGCCGAGCACGACCTCGCCATCGCGCTCGACCGTGAGGCCGACGGCTACCCGATCGTCCTGATCGCCTACGCCATGGCCTGCCAGAACTACGAGGACCAGAACACCGCTGACCTCGTCAAGGGCTACCTCTCCTACATCTCCTCGGCCGAGGGCCAGGATCTCGCCGCTGCGCAGGCCGGTAACGCACCGCTCTCGCCCGGCCTCCAGGAGCAGGTTGCTGCCGCGGTCGACTCGATCAACGCCTGATCATCGGTTCTGACTGAATACCGCGTGAACCGCGCCCGCCTCGTATATTCGGGGCGGGCGCTGTTCCCGCTCTACCCCACCTTGGTTTCCTCACCGCGCGCCCGGCTCCGGCCGGCCGCATTCTAGGAGTCACATGTCTGCCCAGGCACCCTCCTCCGACAAGGAACGAACTACCTCGTCGGAGCCCTTGGACAGTTCGCTCGTGCGCGATTCGAAGCGTTACGGCGACACGCTGTTCAGCGGCATCTCCACCGGCTCCGCGTTGATGATCTTCGTGATCCTCGCGGCCGTGGCCACGTTCCTCACCACCCAGGCGATCCCCGCCGTCACCCGCGAACCCGGTCCCACCGGGCTGACCGCGGTCGAGACCGCGGGCGGCTTCTGGCAGTGGGTGCTCCCCCTGGCGTTCGGCACGGTGTGGGCCTCGGTCCTCGCGATGCTGATGGCCGTGCCCCTGGCGATCGGTATCGCCCTGTTCCTGTCGCACTACGCGCCCAAGCGGGTGGCGAAGACGTTCGGCTACATCGTCGACCTGCTCGCCGCGGTCCCCTCGGTCGTCTTCGGACTGTGGGGCGTGACGGTGCTCGCCCCGGCGCTGGACCCGTTCTACCGCTGGCTGAACGACAACCTCTCGTGGATCTATTTCTTCAACGCCTGGGTGCCCTACGGGGACGGCGGCGACCTGCGGCCCAACCTCGCGGCCGGCGGTCAGAACATGCTCACCGCTGCCATGGTGCTCGCGCTGATGGTGATCCCGATCATCACGGCGCTCACCCGCGAGGTCTTCCTGCAGACCCCGCGTCTGCACGAGGAGGCCTCGCTCGCGCTCGGCGCCACGCGCTGGGAGATGATCCGCCAGGCGGTCCTGCCGTTCGGCACGTCCGGCATCATCTCCTCCAGCATGCTGGGGCTGGGCCGCGCGCTCGGCGAGACGATGGCCGTCGCGATGATCTTGCCCGGCAAGGTGTTGATCAGCTTCAAGCTGCTGACGTTCGACAACCCGAACACCATCGCCGCCTACATCGCGCAGAACTTCCCCGAAGCGGAAGGTGACGGCAACCATCAGCTGATCGCCGCCGGCCTCGTCCTGTTCGTCATCACGCTGGTGGTCAACATGGTGGCTCGCGCCATCATCCACAGCCGCCGCGAGTTCTCGGGAGCAAACTGATGTCCAAGACTGTTACCACCGAGCCGAAGCGCGCCGACCAGAAGCCCGCCATGAAGGAACCCATCACCGGGCACCAATTGCCGAAGTGGAGCTGGGTCCTGTTCCTCGCCATCGGCATCGGCATCGCCGCGGGCCTGCTCACGCTGATGGAGACGTTCTCGTTCGCCGGCTCGATCGCCCTCGGCGTTCTCGTATTCCTGCTGCTGGGCTTCATCGTCTCCGCCGCGGTGGAGGGCTTCCGGCCCGCCAAGGACCGCCTGGCCCGCTACGTCGTGACGAGCTTCTTCCTGCTGGCGCTCCTGCCACTGGGTTCCCTCCTCTACGAGGTGGTCACCCGCGGCGCGGCCCGCTTCGATTGGACGTTCTTCACCGAGACGCAGGGCAACACGCACCTGATGGGCGTGGAGTTGGGCGCGATGCACGCGATCGTCGGCACCCTGATGATCACCGCGCTCGCGTTCATCATCTCGGTGCCGATCGGGCTGTTCACGGCGATCTACCTCGTCGAGTACGGCGCCAGCACGAAGCTCGCCTCCGGCATCCGCTTCCTCGTCGACGTGATGACGGGCATCCCGTCGATCGTCGCCGGCCTGTTCGCCTACTCGCTGTTCTCGCTCATCCTCGGGCCCGGCACGCGCAGCGGCTTCGCCGGTGCGATCGCACTGACCGTGCTGATGATCCCCACCGTCGTGCGTTCGACCGAGGAGATGCTGAAGCTGGTGCCCAACGAGCTGCGCGAGGCGTCGTATGCGCTCGGCGTCCCGAAGTACCGCACCATCCTCAAGGTGGTACTCCCGACGTCGCTGGCCGGCATCGTCACCGGCGTGATCCTCGCGATCGCCCGCATCATCGGCGAGACGGCCCCGCTGCTCGTCACCGCCGGATACTTCCAACTGCTGAACGCCAACCCGTTCAGCGGACCCACCTCCACCCTGCCGGTGATGGTCTACCAGTCGCTGCGCACCCACGGCCCGCGTGCCGAGGAGATGCAGATGCTCGGCTGGACCGGCGCCCTGACCCTGATCCTGCTGGTCATGGGCCTCAACCTCATCGGCAGACTCATCGCGTGGAAGTTCGCCCCCAAGCCGGGTCGCTGACCTCGCGGACAAGTAAGGAATTGATTCATGGCTAAGCGTATTGAGATCAAGGATCTCGACATCTTCTACGGCAAGTTCCAGGCGGTCAAGGGCGTCGACATGACCATCGAGCCGCGCGCCGTGACGGCGTTCATCGGCTCGTCGGGTTGTGGCAAGTCCACCGTGCTGCGCTCGCTGAACCGCATGCACGAGGTCATCGACGGGGCCTACGTCGACGGCGAGGTGCTCCTCGACGGCACGAACCTCTACGGCCCGAACGTGGACCCGGTGCGCGTGCGTCGCCAGATCGGCATGGTGTTCCAGCGCCCCAACCCGTTCCCGACGATGTCCATCAAGGAGAACGTGCTCGCCGGCGTGCGCCTCAACAATGCGCGCATGAGCGGCTCGGAGATGGACGAGCTCGCGGAGAAGTCGCTGCGCGGCGCGAACCTCTGGGAAGAGGTCAAGGACCGCCTCGACCGCCCCGGCTCCGGACTCTCCGGCGGTCAGCAGCAGCGCCTGTGCATCGCGCGCGCGATCGCGATCTCCCCGGACGTGATCCTGATGGACGAGCCCTGCTCGGCGCTCGATCCCATCTCGACGCTCGCGATCGAGGACCTGATCAAGGACCTCAAGGAGGACTACACCGTCGTCATCGTCACGCACAACATGCAGCAGGCTGCTCGCGTGTCCGACTCGACGGCGTTCTTCAACCTGAAGGCCCAGGGCCAGCCGGGTGAGCTGATCGAGTACGGCTCGACGGAGAAGATCTTCCACAACCCGGACCAGAAGGCCACCGAGGACTACATCACCGGCCGCTTCGGCTGAGTTCGCCCTCGGATCCCTGCCGCTCGCGGCGGTTCGCCTCCGCAAAGCAAAGCCGCCTGGCGTATATGCCAGGCGGCTTTATTTTGCGGAGGCGAACCGACGAGCGGAGGCGAAAACGCCGACGTCAGTCGTCGTCGTCCTCCAACGTCTGGGAGATCGCGGTGACCGCGGCGTCGATCGCGTCGGTGATGATGCCGGGCGCACGGAAGTGCAGGCCCTCGTCCTCACCGGAGTGCAGCACGCCGTAGAGGCCGAGGCGGCTCAGGTCCTGCAGCGTGTCGACGTACTGGCCCAGCTCGTCGGGATCCTTGTCCATCTTCATCACGGCCTCCGGGTGCGGCATCGTGAGCCCCTCGGGCCGCGTCGCCACCATGAGCGCGGCGAGGCTGTCCGGCACCCCGACGAAGCCGCCCTCGTCCAGCTCGCGTTCGATCATCGACCCGATGAGGCGCGACAGCAGCGCGTGCACGAACAGCGCATAGGTCTCCGGGTCCTCGTCCGGGTGCGCCGCGGGCGCGATCCCCTCGCCCGGCACGATGCGGGTGCCCTCGACGTCCACCCAGTCGCCGTCGAAGAGCGTGAGCCAGGGGCCGATCAGCTCCGGCGCGTCCCACATCGTCGTCGCCTCGCGCTCGATGCCCAGTTGCTGCAGGATCTCGACGGTGTCGGCGTCGGTCAGGACGCCCTCGTCCGTACCCTCGCGCCCCTCGCCGACGAACTCCAGCAGGGCCCGCGCGCGCAGGATGAACGGCGTGTCCTCGAACTCCGCGCGGAGCTCCTCGTAGGGGCGGTCGGTGGCCAGTTCGGCGTCGAGGGCATCCTCGAGGAACCAGGGCCAGGCGTCGTCCGGATCGAATTCGGCGTCATCCAGGGTATCGGTCACGTTCATCACATCTTCCAGCGTGCCACATCCGTGCATCCGCCGCGCAGTCAGTCGCAGCTTCCGACGTCGACGGACTCCTTCAGCTCCAGCACGCGCCCGACGGAGGCCGTGACGTCGGCAGCGAAGGCCGGGTCCGCTTCCGCCGCCTCCATGATGGCCGACGACATCTCGGCCGCCAGACCGGGGTCCGCGTTGATGACGAGGTCGCCGCCCGCCTCCAGGAACCTGACGGCGCGCTCCCCCGGAGGCGTGTCGGCCACCGCGGCGGCGGCACCCAGGTCGTCGGCGATCACGACGCCGTCGAAGCCCAGGTGGTCGCGGAGGATCCCCGTCACGATGCGCTCGCTGAAGACCGCCTCGACGCCGGGATCGATCTGCTCGAACACCGCGGAGGAGACCATCACGGAGGAGGCCCCTGCCTCGATGCCGGCCAGGAACGTCGCCCAGCCTTCGTCGTCGATGACCGTATCGGTGTCGAGCGCGGCCGCGAAGTCGGTGTTCTCGGTCACCTCGCCGAGCCCCGGGAAGTGCTTCAGGCTGGTGGCCACGCCGGCCGCGCCCATGCCCTCGACGAAGGCACGCACCGACTCCGCCGCGGCCTCCGGCTCCGTGCCGTAGTGTCGCTGCAACTTGCCGATGGGCGCGTTGGTGGAAACCTTGGCGGCGGGGACGACGTCGGCCGTCGGGGCGAGGTTGAACCGCACCCCGGCCCAGCGCAACTCGCCGCCCCACTCCTCCGCCTGGGCGCGCAGGTCGGCCACGTCGAGGCGCCCCTGTTCGACGGCGCTGGGGATACGGGTGAAGCCTTCGCCGCGGAGGCGCTGCACCTGGCCGCCCTCCTGGTCGACGGCGACGAGCATCGGCAGCCTCGACGAGCCCAGCGCGCCCACAGCGGCCGAGATCTCTGCGGCCCGCTGGCGGGTGGTGAGCCCGCTGCCCAGCAGCACGACGGAGCCCGCCTTGGAGCGGCGGATGGCGTCGGTGGTGGCGCTGTCCAGCCCCGCCGTGGAGACCCCCACCATGAGGAGCTGGCCCGCCTGCTCCTCGGGCGTGAGCGTCTGGGCTTTCTGCAGGCAGGCGCTGACCGGCGCCGGCGCCGCGGAGGGTGAGGTGAGCGTCGTCATCTCGGAGGCCGACGCGCTGGGCGCGGCGACGGAGGACGGCGCTACGGTGGCCCTCGGTGCCGGGGTCGGGGCACAGGCGCCCAGGGTCAGCGCCGCGACCCCCGCCGCGACGCCCATCGTCGCGCGGAGGTTAGCCACCTTCGAGCTCCGCCGGGCTGCGTTGCTCCAGCAGGCCGAGCAGTGCGTTCTCCACCACCTCGGGCAGCGCCGGGTGGATCCAGTACTGGCCACGGGACATCTCCTGGACCGTCAGCCCGAAGGTCATCGCCTGCACGAGGGGCTGGATCAGCACGGAGGCCTGCGGGCCGATGATGTGGGCGCCCAGCAGGTGCCACGTGCGCGGATCCGCCAGCAGCTTCACGAAGTGGTGCTCGTCCTCCATCGCCCACCCGTAGGCGACGTCGCCGTAGCGCTGCACCTTCGAGACGTAGGGGTTGCCCCACGCCTTCAACTGGCGTTCCGTCGCCCCGACGGAGGCGACGGCTGGCTTGCTGAATACCGCCGCCGGGACGTAGCGGTGGTCGGACTCGACGGGGTTGTCGGGGTGGAGCAGGTTGTGCTGCACGGTGCGGGACTCGTGGTTGGCCACGTGCTTGAGGAAGTAGTCGCTGGAGATGTCGCCCAGCGCCCAGATATGCGGCTGGCTGGTGCGCTGGCGTGCGTCGACGCGGACCTGCCCGGTGGGCTTGTACTCCACGCCGGCGGCATCGAGGTTGAGCGCCTCGTAGTTGCGGTCCCGGCCCACGGCCACGAGCAGCAGGTCGGTGTAGTAGATGTATTCGACGCCGTTGCGGTCCTCCGTGACGACGGCGAGGTCCCCGCCGGGGCCCTCCTCCAGAGCGGAGACCTTCTGGTTGAACCGGAGGTTGACCCGCTTGGACAGCTGGGCGGCGAACGCGGCCGAGACCTCCTCGTCCTCCCCGCGCAGCAGGATCTCGGAGCGCTGCACGAGCGTCACGTCGACGCCGAACGCCGCGAACACGTGCGCGAACTCCGCCGCGACGAAGCCGCCGCCCAGGATCACGATCCGCTCGGGTAACTCGTCGATGCGCATGATGGTGTCGGAGGTGTGCACGCGGTCGCCCGCGATGTCGAGACCGGGCACGTCGAGCATCCGCGGGCGCGAGCCCGTGGCCAGCACGATCTGGTCCGCGCTGATCCGCGTCCCACCGACCTGCAGCGTGTGCGGGTCGACGAACGACGCCTCCCCGTGGAAGACGGTCACGTGCGCGTTCTGCTCACGCCACGCGAGCCCGCCGCGCGAGATCGGATCGATGCGGCCGAAGATGCGGTCACGCACCGCAGCCCAGTCGGCCTTGCCGGCGCCGAGCTCGAGGCCCAGCTTCTCCGCCTCCTCGAACGACGTCGCGAGATCGGCCGGGTAGACGAACATCTTCGTCGGGATGCAACCGCGGTTCAGGCACGTGCCACCGAATACGTGGTCGCGTTCGATGAGCGCCACCTTCATCCCCTCGAACCGCTCGTCGATGAGCGAATTGCCGGAACCCGAACCGATGACTGCGAGGTCGAAGTGTTGCATGGCTCCATCCTGCCAGGTTTTTCCAGCGGACCCGGTGCGGCACCCCAGTAGGCTGTGGCACATGCATTCTCCATGGGCCGTCGTCACCGGAGCCTCCGCAGGGCTGGGTGTCCACTACGCCGAGCGCCTCGCCGAGCAGGGTTCGAACCTCATCCTTGCCGCCCGCAGCGCGGACAAGTTGGCCGACGTCGCCGACGACCTCCGGCGCCGCCACGGGGTGACCGTCGAGGTGCGCGCGGTGGACCTGGCCACGGAGGCGGGCCGCGCGGACTTCGTCGACGAGATCCGCGGCACGCACGTGCACACGCTCATCAACAACGCCGGCTTCGCCAGCGTGGGCAGCTTCAGCGAACTCGATGCCGATCGGGTGCAGCAGGAGGTGTCGCTCAACGCGGGCGCGCTCACGGAGCTCACGCACGCCGTCGTGGGCCCCATGGTGGCGCGTGGTCGCGGCGCGATCGTCAACGTCTCCAGCACGAGCGCGTTCCAGGCCATGGCGGGGATGGCCGTCTACGCCGCGACGAAGGGCTACGTCCTGCAGTTCAGCGTGGGGCTGTGGGCGGAGCTGCACGACACGGGAGTGCGCGTGCTGGCGGTGTGCCCCGGGCCCACGGACACAAGCTTCTTCGCCAACGCCGGCAACGACGACGTCCTCCGCCGCCGACGCCGGCCCGAGCAGGTCATCGACGCCACCTTCAAGGCGCTCGCCGAGCACCGGCCCTTCGTCGTCGACGGCGCGCGCAACAAGCTCGTCGCGTTCTCGAACCGGTTGGTGCCCCGCAGTTTCGCCGCGCGCCTCGCGCCCACCTACCTGCGCATCGCCTGACTTCACGATGGCTGAGCCTGACCTCCTTGATGGTTGAGCCCGCGGCGCGAGGAACGAGCTCCGCGGTGGTCGAAACCACCCCCAACCACGGCAGGGACCACGTCCCAGCGGAACTGACGATGATTTCGACCATTCGCGGGCTCGTCCCTCGCGCCGCGAAGCTCAATCATCAAAGGGCACACTGGGTCGAGTCGCCTAGCGCCGCGAAGCTCAATCACCAACGGGCCCGCTAGCCGACGGTGATGATCTTGTTCTCGCTCGCACGACCGTCGTCGCCGGTGGCTTCGGCCAGCAACTCGTAGGAGCCCGCGCGGCTCAGCTGCACCGACACCGACCACACCAGCCAACCCTCGGAGTTCACCGTGAGGGTGGTCTGCGCGACGGTGTGGGCCACCTGCTGCCCCGAGTCGACCTCGCTGATCGACACCACGGGCGCCCCGAAGCCCGGCTGCACCGTGCCCGTGATCGTCGTCACGCCCGGCGTCACCTGGTCCAGGTTCCGCGGCGAGCTGATCCAGAGGCCCGGCATGGGGGCCAGCCCGGAGCGGGCGAAGCCGTCGGCGCTGGCGAACCCGTTCGGCGGGTTCACGCCGTCCGACAGGAAGCGCACCTGCAGGTGAGGGTTGCCGAGCATCTCGGAGGTCGTGTATACCACCTGGTTGATGGCGGCGTTCACGTCAGCCGGCTCGATGGACTCATAGGCCGAGGCGCTGAGATCGATCGA
>JAAYZP010000257.1 GCA_012514785.1 Propionibacterium sp.
CCGTTCAACCTGATTCTGGCCATGAGCGTGGTGTCCATCGTCCCGGTGATCATCGCGTTCCTGTTCTTCCAGAAGCAGATCGCCACGGGGATCGCGAACACGGGTATCAAGTAGTCGGCAGGTGCGATGGACGATGCCAAACGCTCGGCCCTGACGAAGGGGCTGGAGGTGTTGGAGAGCCTCCTGCAGTACTCGCGCCTGTCGGACATCGTCGCCGACACCGGCCTGCCCGCCGGCACCGTGCACCGGATCCTCGGTGAACTGGTGTCCGGCGGGTGGGCCGTTCAGGACGACGCCCGGCAGTACTTCCCGGGCCGCCGGCTGTATTCCGTGGCCGGGCGGCTCCTGGAGGACGACCACCTCGTCGTCGTGGCGCTGCCGTTCCTGGAGCGGCTGCGTCGGGAGATGGGGTTCGCCGTCCACATGGGGCTCCACATCGGGCCGACGATCACGTACGTCGCGAAGCTGGAGGGCCTGCATCCCGACGGGTTGGAGACGCACGTCGGCCAGCGGGTGCTGATGGCGTCGACGGCGATCGGCCAGGCGGTGCTGGCGTCGCGTTCGGCAGACTTTGCGCGCGAGGTGTTCGCGCGCGAGACCGACGACGCGCCTCCGGGTGGGTCGGAGGTGTGGTTGGCGGAGCTGGGGAGGTCGCGGGCGCGGGGCTGGGCGGTCGACGTCGGGGGCACGTTCCCGGGGTGGCGCAGCGTCGCGGCGCCGGTGTACTCCCCCGCGGGGTTGGCGTTCGGGGCGGTGAGCATCGCGGCGCCGGTGGGCGAGTTGCCCGGCGGTCAGGTGTCGCGCGTGGCGCGGGCCGTCCAGGAGGCGGCGCTCGAGATCAGCCGGGCCTTCGGCGCTCCGGCCTGAGCCTTGATGATTGAGCTCGCTTCCCTTAGATGATTGAGCCGCCGCCGGGCGCCAGCCCTGCGGCGTGGTCGAAATCATCGCAAGCGTCCCGCAGAGGCCATCCGACAACGAGAAACGCCCGGCTCTCGCCGGGCGTCTCGATCTGTAAACTTGCTGCGGCTCTCGCCGCGCATCTCACTTGTGTCGGTACACGATGCGACCGCGGGTCAAGTCGTAGGGCGACAGCTCCACGACGACGCGGTCCGCAGGCAGGATGCGGATGTAGTGCTGGCGCATCTTGCCGGAGATGGTGGTCAGCACCTTGTGGCCGTTGGCGAGCTCGACGCGGAACATAGCGTTCGGCAGCGACTCGACGACCGTCCCCTCGAGTTCGAGGGCACCTTCCTTCTTAGCCATAAACTCTCATTCACTAAACCTCGACGGCGATTGCACGTCCGGTGGGCTATCTTACGCTGCCAAGACGACGTCCCCCAAACTTGCGCGGCAACCGGGTGGAACCACCGACTGGCGCGCTACGGTTCGACCATGGCATACTTCGCAGTTTTCTACACCTATTCGACGGACACCGAGTCGCTGGACCAGCTCCGTCCGAAGCATCGTGAGTACCTGGGTTCGCTGGACGAGCTCGTCGCCTCCGGGCCGCTGGTGGGCACGGATCCGGGGCGGGCGCTGCTGTTGTTCCGCGCCGACGACCTCGCCTCCG
>JAAYZP010000258.1 GCA_012514785.1 Propionibacterium sp.
ACGACCGTCCCCTCGAGTTCGAGGGCACCTTCCTTCTTAGCCATAAACTCTCATTCACTCCGTGGACGGCGTCTGCACGTCCGGTCAACCATCTTACGCTGTCGCGACGATGTGCCCAAAACTTCGTGGCAACGATCGGTAACCACGACTGGCGCGGTACCGTTCGACCATGGCATACTTCGCAGTTTTTTACACCTACTCGACGGACACGGAGGCGTTGGATTCGTTGCGCCCGAAGCACCGTGAGTACCTGGGGTCGCTGGACGAGCTCGTCGCCTCGGGGCCGCTGGTGGGCACGGATCCGGGCCGGGCGCTGCTGCTGTTCCGGGCCGACGACCTCGCCTCGGTCGAGGCGCTGGTGGCGGCGGATCCGTTCCGGGCGCAGGGCCTCGTCGACGACTGCGAGGTGCTCCCCTGGAACCCGGTGCTCGGGGTCTTCGCCGTCTGACGGAGCACTTCTCTGGTTGAGCTCCTGGCGCGACGAAGGAGCTCCGGGACGGTCGAAACCACCCCGGACGTTGGCAGGGACTAGATTCCAGCGACCGCTGAGGAAGGTTTCGACCCTCGCCAGCTCCTCCGTCGCGGGCGAGCTCAACCAACGAGTTTGCTTCAAAGTCCCGGCGCCTCACCCCAGCGCGACGGCGAGCTCCGGCGTCGTCCACGTGTTGCAGTCCCCGACGGTGCCCGCGTACAGCCCGCGCGTGCCCCACTCGACCAGCACCTCACGCGTCCCGTGGGCGTCGCTCTCGCGCATGGTCTGGAGCCGCTGGTTCCACGACTCCCAGTCCTCGTGGTCGAAGTCGACGCTCTGGTTGTGGAACGTCATCATCGCCGACCAGCAGATGGCCTGCAGCTCGCTGCGCAGCAGACCGCTCTCGGGCGCGGCCTCGCCCCAGGCGCCCGAGATGCCGGAGACGAGCTGGATGTGGTGGGAGTACTCGTGGTTGACCATCTCGTTGACGGACAGTTCCCAGCTCGTGGCCATCTTCAGGTGCTCCGACCCGAAATAGACGGTGCCGCCGTCCACCGAGCAGTAGAACGCCGGCGCCTCGAAGTAGCCGCAGGGGCTCTCGGACCCGGCGCCGGGGTAGAAGTGGACGGTGGGTTTCGACGTCGACCACCCCTGGGCGGCGAACAGCGGCGCCCAGGCGACGTGGACGCAGTCCCACTGGTGGCGCACGGCGTCGTGCCATTCCTCCTCGCCCTGCGTCGTGGCGGGCAGGGGGCAGCCGCTCAGCGTCGGGGGCTGGTGCGCGTACAGCGTGTTGGCCTGCAGCACCGCCTGCGGGCCCAGCTCCGCCGCGGCGGGCGGGATCGGCGGGAAGTCCGACGGCGGCAGCTTGAATCCGGTGTGGGTGGGGATGGCCTCCAGCGAGGGGTTGGCGCTCGCGTCGACGGGCAGGGGCGGACCGTACTCGCCCGAGGGCCGGGGGTTCGCGGGTGCGGTGGGCGACGTCGTCGCGCCGGACGAGGCGTCGGGCACATGGGTGGCCGAGGAGAGCGCCAGCACCACCACCACGACGACGAACAGCACCGCCACCAGCACCCCGGGGATCCGCGACGACGTGACCATGGCTATTCCATCAGGCCGTCAGATCAGGATCGCCAGCAGGAGCAGCAGCACCAGGACGGCGCCGAGGATGGCGCCGCCGAGCGCCACGGGGGGCAGCGCGCCGCTGCGGATGGGGGCGAGCTCGCCGGGGCGGCCCGTCGACTCGCCGACGATGGCCGGCACGCTGGCGCCGGCGTCGGGGACGGCTTCGACGACGGGCACGAGCTCGCCGAGGGTGGTGGCGTCGTAGAGGGTGTCGAGGGCGCGGCTGTAGTCGTCGTGGGTCATGCGGCCCTGCTCGAACTCGTCGGCGAGGCGCTTCGTGAGGGAGTCGCGCTCGGCATCGCTGACGGGCTCGTCGCGCCGGGCGATGTACTTCGAGGACGGGGGCAGCTCCATGGGACGCAGTCTACCGAGGGCGGGGCTCTGCGCCGAGCGGTTTGTGGGTGACAGCGCCGGGCGTCGAAGTGGTAATTGACAGGGGATTGACAGATAGTCATCTTTCGCGGTCACTGAGCCGCATCGGACGCAACCGCGGGGGCGTGCCCCATGGCTTCCGCGCCTCCCCCGAGGACCTCCAGCTACTGGCACGTGACCCCCACCTCCAGCCGACGGGCATCTCTGACTACCGGCAGCACTTGTCGAGCCATAACCTGTTCGAGGCCTACGTGCAGAAGGACGAAATGCGCAGACTGCGGGCGGAGTACGGCCTTTCACCGCAATCGGGGCCCGAATGGAACGTGTTGCTGCGCGCGATCGACAAGCTTCCCCCGGCCACGGGCCTCAGGGCATCCGTCGACTTGGCGGAGTCTGCAGACCCGAGGTCGGTGGCCGAGGCCAGTCGGATCGCACGGAACCTCGCTGAGGCGGCCCTATGATCCGCCTGGAGCTCCCTGATGACTCAGAGTGGAGGGCAGCTGGTCATTCTCTCGAGCGCAGTTTCGACGCTTTCGTGTCAGGCCGAGCTCCGGCCGGGCCCAGCTCCGTCCGACTCGGATACGACGACTGGGCGCCGCGCCTCGTGACCGCCACCGCAGCCACCTTCGTCGCGAACGACGCCGCCTCCCGCAGTTCCTGCCCCTCGGCGAGTTGCAGCGCGAGTGCGCCGACGAACGCGTCCCCGGCCCCCGTGGTGTCCACCGCCTCCACCTCCAGCGCCGGCACGTGGGCGGGCTCGCTCCCCCGCTCCGCCACGACGGCACCGTCGGCCCCGAGCGTGACGACGACGGACCGGGTGCCGAGCGCGAGCAGTCCCGCCGCCAGATGGGTGGCGTCGGGGACTTCGTCCGCTTCCGCCCCGAGCAACGACTCCGCCTCGGAGCGGTTGACCACGAGCGGGTCGCACCGCCGCAGCACCTCGGGCGCGAGCGGCTGCGCGGGGGCGGCGTTGAGCAGGAGCCGGGCGCCGGCCACCCGCCTGGCCACGTGCGCCACCGTCGCCATCGGGATCTCCAACTGCAACACGACGACCCTCGCCCGGCCCAGCAGTTCCCCGGCGCGGTCCACCACCTCGGGCGTGACCCGACGGTTCGCCGAGGGTGAGACGACGATCGAGTTCTCCCCGTCGGGGGTCACCATGATGAACGCGGTCCCCGTCGGCTCCTCCACCTCGGCGAGGCCGGTCAGGCCGACGCCGGCGCCCTCGAGCGAGCCCCGCAGGAGCGAGCCCTCGTCGTCGGCCCCGACGCAGCCGACGAACGCCACCGTCCCGCCGAGCTTGCCGACGGAGACCGCCTGGTTGGCGCCCTTCCCGCCGGGGCTGACCTCGACGTCGGAGCCGAGGATGGTCTCCCCCGGATCGGGCCGGTGGTCGACGTGGACGACGAGGTCGGCGTTGGCCGAGCCGACCACGACGACGGCGGGTTGCAGATATCGAGGTGGTGAGACCGCCGCGACCCCGGACACCCCCGTCACCCGCCTACTTCGAAAGCACGAGCAGCTTCCAAGACATCCTTCAGGTTGTCGTCTCGCACAGCCTCGGCGGGTGACTGGTCACCCAATTGAGGATTCATGCCGATGAACCAAGCACCGATGGTGTGATCGGACTCCACAGATTCGAGCAGCTTGAACACTTGGTACACCAGCCGGAGCGCTCGGTTGGCCTCCAGCGGCAACGCGCTCTCCCCCTTGGCCCATCGCCGAACCGTCGTCTTGTCGCGATCGACCATGAACGCGACGATGCTCACGCCGAGCTTGTCGATAAGTGCTGCCACCAGGTCTCGGTCGGACACCTGCACGGAGTGGCGGTGTGCTGCGTTGTTCGACCGCTCGCTGATTCGTAGGTCGCCCATATCGTGATCTCCTTTGGAACAAACCCGTCCCTACCAACCTACACAACGAAGACTCAACTGCAATGCAATATTGCTGCATTTCGACTGCATCGGGCGTCAGCCTCGCGACGAGAAAAGGAGGGCACATCGCGGAAAGCCAGACGGACCGAGTCCCTCGAGGTGGCGCCCTGGAGCGTCTGCCCGCTGTCCGCGGTGAAGAAGGCTTCGCGCATGCAGTACGTCTCGGCAGGCGCGCCGCTGAAGAACTCGATGGACGGCACCGTCGACGTCGTCGGGTCGTCGCACTCCGGGGACTCCACAGGATCGGGGTCGGACTCCGGCCCGGGGTCCACCACCGCCGGCCACCGGAGGCAGGTGCCTTTTGTGCGGCGACGTCGACGCACAGGTGGCAGCTGCCACTCGGCTACGGGCCGCTGGAGGCTGGACCACCCGCTTGGTCGAAGGATCGAAATCATCGCAAGATTCGCGAGGGAACCCCAGCCACCGCCACATCCAACTACCTTGGTTCCCACCGACCCACCCGGACGGAGCCCAACCCGTGTCGCATCTCTCCCCCGCCACGCTGCAGGACATCCCCGAGCACATCCCCACCCCCACCTACCGCCGCGACGACCCCACCATCGGCATCGCGCACATCGGCGTCGGCAACTTGCACCGCTCGCACCAGGCCATGTACGTCGACCGCCTGCTGACCGCACACCCCGTCGATCAGCGGCATCAGCGTCCGCGACGAGGACCGCGCGCTCGCCGAGGCCCTCACCAGCCAGGACGGGCTCTACAGCCTCTCCCTCTTCCACCCCGACGGCGAGGTGGAGACGCGCGTGCTGGGCGCGATCCGCGAGTTCATCTTCGCCCCCGACGATCCCGCATGGCGATCTTCGGCTTCGACGACTCGCCGCTGGCACAGATCGCCTACCCGCCCCTGAGCCTGGTGGCCCAGCCCCAGTCGGAGATCGTGCGACTCTGCAGCGATTTCCTGTTCGGAGCTCAGCCGGAGTCGACGGTGACCCACATCCCTGCGTCCCTGAAAATCGGGGCCAGCTGTGGTTGCACGGTTGCCGACGCCAGCTCCGGCTGATGGCACGCCCACGAGACGGACGCTTGGTTCTGTCGCCCAATAGCGATTCACCGGGCATAGGCATTAGATGGTTGAGCTCCCGGCGCGACGCGGTCCCCGACCGAGCTCGTGCCACGACGAAGTCGCCGTACGAGCTCAGGAACCGCCTCGCCAGCCTTCGTCGCGGGCGAGCTCAACCAGCGAAAGCCACCTGTGCGTCGACGTCGACGCACAGGTGGCAGACGCCTCCGTGCCGGGGCCAGAAACAGGCGGCAGGCGCCACTTGCTCTTCGACGTCGACGCACAGGTGGCAGCTGCCCCCGGGCGCACACGAAACGGGCGGTCGCGCCTGTCCTGAAGCAGCGACCGCCCGGGTCTTTCGTCGTCGGCGCTACCTGACGTCCGCCGCCTGGACCTTCGGCCGCGCCAGCAGCGACAGCACCGCCGAGATCAGCGAGAACAGCCCCAGCTGGATGAAGCCGGCCTGGGTCCAGCCCAGGTTGTCCGCCAGCATGCCCAGCAGGAAGCCCGCGAACGCGGCCGGGAAGTACAGGGCTGTCACGAACAGTCCCGAACCCCGCCCGGCGAGCGAGCGCTTCATCGACTTGATCGTGCCCGCCGAGAGGTTGGCGTAGACCATGCCGGAGATGGCTCCGCCGAACACGAACGACAGGATCGCGTGGGCCGCGAGCGAGTTGATCTCGGTGAAGAGCAGGTAGCCAGACCCCGCGGAGATCACCAGCGAGACCGCCAGCACGATGCGGTAGTTGAACTTGTCGCCCAGCCAGCCGCCGATCAGCGACAGCATCGCGCCCAGCCCGTAGAGACTGACGGCGAAGCCCGCGTCCTCGGCCGCGAAGCCCAGCTCCTCCCGCAGGTACGTCGGGTACAGCCCCAGGTAGCCGTAGATCGCCAACCCGGCGAATCCGGTGGCGATCGCCAGCAGCAGCGGCGCCCGCTCGAGCAGGCTCGACGCCCCGGGCTCGGCGTCGATGCGCCGCTGCAGCTCCTCCGGGCTCAGCTCCTCGTCGGGGTCGCCATCGTCGGCCGGGGTGTACTCCGTGAACCAGGAGCGCACGAGCAGCACGATGAGCAGGAAGATGGGGATGCCCGCGAGGCCGAAGGCGATCAGGGGCGTCTTCCAGCCGTAGGCGTTGAGGAGCACCGCGCCGAGGTTCGGGCCGATGATGGCGCCGATGCCGAAGGTGAAGTTCAGCGACGACGCGGCCACGCCGCGGTGGTTGAGGAAGTACGTGGTGCCGATCGCCAGGAGCGCGGTGAGCTGCATCGACTCGCCCACGCCCAGGACGAAGCGGTACAGCAGCAGGTCGGCCAGCCCCTGCGCGAAGGCGGTCAGCACGATCGCCGTCGAGAAGATCACGAGCCCCACGAGGACGACGGAGCGTCGCTTCAGCCGCGCGAGGAGGAACCCGGTGGGCAGGGCGG
>JAAYZP010000259.1 GCA_012514785.1 Propionibacterium sp.
CTCTCCCGGATCCGCGCGCTGCAGGACGCGGTGACCGGCGACGCCACCGCGGGCGTGCCCCGCGCGCTCTACGAGGCACCCGACGATACGTTCACGATCACCACCGACGCCCCGGCCTCCCGTGTGGTGACCACGAACCGCACGGTCGCCTTCACCGGCGCCGGGTTCGCCAGCGGGTTCATCCGCATCGACAGCAACACCGACACCGAGTACGGGCTGAACGCCGGGAGCACCGTCACGACGACGGCCCAGGCCGACCTCGACGCCTACGCCACCCACGTGGCCGCCCAGATCTCCGCCGTCAGCGGCTTCAGGGCCACGGCCTATCCCGCGGGCGTGCCGATCGAGCGGGTGCACTTCCGCACCGGGCGGCACAACATCGAGCAATTCGCGGCCGAGGGCGAGGCCCGCAACGACGGCCTGCGCGACACGCTCGAGGGGATCGCGCAGATGGTCATCGCGACGGGGCTCAGGATCGAGGTGGTGGCACACACCGACACGCAGCCGTACCCGGGCGGCACCGCGGCATCGGACGAGGCCAACCGCGCCCTGGGTGACCGACGGGCCGCCGAGGTCCGCGACGCGCTCCTCAGCTACGGCGCTCCCCCGGCCAACATCGTCGCCGTCCCCTCCACCGGCGTGCAGGACGCGCGTGCCGCGGGCGGCGCAGCCGACCAGGTGCGGTGGCGCAACGCCGACATCCGCTTCGCGGACCCGATGCGGCTCGTCATCGTGCACGCCACGGGCACCACCCCGTCGCTCGAGGACGTCACACCGGACAACCTCACCCCGCCGGCCCGGCCCGGCAACGCCTGGTTCTACCTGTACAAGCCGCGGGCCGAGTCGTTGTCCGGGCGTCAGGTCACGATCGACGGCACCGCGTTCCCGCTGTCCGGGGCGGCCGCCGGGGAGGGCGCGGGCTCCGGCACCCCGCAGGCGCACGCGCGCAACCTCGCCACGTCGATCAACGGCAACTCCGCGCTGGACTACACGGCCTCCGCGGACGCGAACGTCGTCACCGTCTACCGCAAGACGTCGCCGTTCACGCTCACGCTCTACAGCACCGAGTCCCGCGACGTGACGCTCTCCGGCACCGAGGGGGTGACGGTGAGCCGCCAGTTCTCGCGGACGAGCTCGTCGTCGGGCAGCACCAACGAGACCAGCAACTCCACCGTCGCGTTCGGCGGCACCATCGATGTGCGCTACGGGCGGCAGTTCGAGACCACCATCACCGGCAACTCGTCGATCACCGCCCGGCTCGTGTCCATCCCGGCGCCGCCGCAGTTCCTGGAGGCGATCCGCGACTTCCTGGGACCGGAGGCCTGACATGTCCGAGACGGTCACGGTCACCACCCAGCTGCTGCAGGCCCCGCTGCCCACCATCGTGGAGCAGCTGGGCGTGGCGATCGCGCGCGCCCAATTCGCGCTCGACACCAACTCCGTCCAGCTCGCCAAGCAGCTCGCCGAGACCCGGGTGGCGGTGGGCGACGAGGAATACAGCCTCCTCGCGCTCGGGTTCGTCCCCAGCTTCTACGCCTTCACGGAGGCCACCGTCGAGGCGCGGCTCAGCTTCTCGATGACGGAGACCACCGAGTTCAACTTCGAGGCCGGCGTGCAGGTGGGCGTCAACGTCGGATTCGTCATGGCAGCCGCCTCCGTGAGCGTCGGCTATGCCCGGAAGTTCTCCGTCTCCAGCGAGGGGCAGTCCTCGCTCGCCGCCCGCCTCGTGTCGCTGCCGCCCCCCGAAGGGCTGCTCGAACTGATGCGCGCCCATTACCCGACGACGTAGCCCCCACCCCGTCCACACCCACCCGCACCGAGAGGAACCACAGACATGGCTATCGGACAGGAACTGTTGAACGTCCCCATGGGGGACATGATCCGGCAGATGGCCTTCGCCATCGCCGACGGCCAGACGGCCATGGACGCCGCCTCCATCAACGCCGCCGAGATGATGGGCGGTCTGACGACGGTCTACGACGAGCAGGGCGACGTGTCCTTCGACGACTCCCGAGTGTTCTTCGGCTACGAGTACATGACCTTCGCCGAGGCGGCGGCGTACGCGGCCGTCGACGACGCCCTCACGGGCACGCTGGACCCCGACGAGATGATCAGCCTGCTCGAGTTCGTCAACAAGGCCGTCCAGGCCGCCCATCCCGAGGCGGAGAGCGTCGAGGACCTCACCGAGGAGCAGCGCCGCGAACGCGTCCGGGTGCCCGTGCGGCACTCGATGCTGGAGCTAGGCTTCGCGCCAACCTTCTACCAGTTCGTCGACACGATCATCGAGGTGAAGATCGCGATCAAGATCACGCGCGAGTCGGAGTACGGCATCACGAGGACGACGACGAGCTCCTCGAAGTCGAGCACGGGCCGGTTCGGCTTCTTCGGCTTCGCGGGCCGCGGCTCCACCGGCTCGAACGTCGTGACGAGCCAGGTGGACGCCTCGTACGCGTCGAAGTACTCGTACAGCGCCGAGGGCGCCTCGATCCTTCGCACCAAGATCGTGCCCGTGCCGGTCCCCGTCGCCCTCGAGGCCCGCATCCGCTCCTTCATGGAGACCGAGGAGGCCGCCCGCCGGGCGCGCATGAACGACATCATCAACCCCCCGACCCCGTGAGGGAGCGCTGAACACCATGTCCGTTTCCACCGAGATGACCAACACGCCGTTCCCGGAGATGGTGCGGCTGCTGGGCACCGGCATCGCCGAGGCCCAGTACGAGCTCGACCTGGTCTCGCTCAAGATCGCCCGGATGATGGCCGGCTACATGCCGGACCCGGAGCCCGAGCCGGGCGAGCCGGAGCCCACGCTGCCGTCGACACCGGAGCGCACGATGCTCGTGAAACTGGGCGACGGCAACGAGTACTCGCTGCTCGAGCTGGGCTTCGTCCCCACGTTCTACCAGTTCGTCGACACGCTGATCGAGCTCAAGCTCTCCATCTCCGTGTCGCGCGAGTCGAACTACAACACCACCAGCTTCAACGCCAACACCAACGTCAAGGGCAAGCTCGGCTTCTTCAGCGCGTCCGCCTCGATGAGCGTGAGCGCGGTGTCCGCGAGCTTCTCGTCGAAGTACCAGTACTCCTCCGAGGGGTCCTCGCTGATGCGCACGAAGCTGGTGCCCGTCCCCGCCCCCGCCATCCTCGAGGAGCGGATCCGGGCGATGATCGCCGCGTCGGTCGCGGAGGAATAGGGGCGACGATGCCGCGACGCAGTTGGCGTGACATGGCCGGGGACCACTCCCCCGGCGGTGACCTCGCGCCCCCGCCGGCGGGGAGCGACGACGTGCAGCCGGCGGCACTCCTGCACCGGGCCGCCCGGGCATCCCCCGCGCTGGCGGGACTGCTCGCCGAGCGCGAGCAACTCGAGGGCCGGCTGGCCGGGCTGACGGGGGCCGCGGGTGGCGCCGTCGACGCCGTGCGGGCGCCGGTGGCACCGCTGGCCGAACGTCGCGCGGAGATCGAGCGCTGGGCGCGGGCTCGGGACGCGCGCAGGGGTGATGCGCCGCGGCCGGAGCCCCCCGGCATCAGCACCGACCGCCGACGCCGGGACGCGGAGCCCGGGACGGCCCGGCCGGATCCGATGTCGCTGCCCCGCACGGGGCTCGGGCGATCGGACCGCGCCGACGCGATGCTGCGACGGGTCGACGACCTGCTCTCGCTACCGCGACGGGTCGCCGATGGGTGGGAGGAGCGACGCACGCAGGCCGAGCAGGAGGTCACCGGCGCGATGGACCGGTTCGGCAGCTACGCGCGCTTCCGCGAGCGCGTGCTCGATCTGGACACGGGCGGCTCCGGCGACCTCGACGAGCGCGCGGAGGCCGCGCTGGCCCGCGCGATCGAGCGGCGCAGGGCCGAGCGGGATGAGACGGCACGCCTGGACCGGCGGGCCGCGGGAACGAGGGAGATGTGACATGGCCGATGGACGCTTCATCGCCGACACGCTGGAGACCGTGATCGTCGGGATCGCCGACAGTCTCACGGAGGCGCAGGAGCAGCTCAGCTCCGCGGCGCCGCTCGACGGCTTCGGCAGGCCGAACACGCAGTACCGGCTGCCGTACCTGGACTTCGAGCTCGGGTTCCGGCTCGTCACGCAGACCAGCCAGGACGGGCGCCGCGCGTTCCTGTTCTTCAAGCCGACGGGGTCCTCCAGCACCAGCAACGAGGTCACCTCGACGATCTCCGGCCGCTTCGTCGCGATCCCGCCGGGCGAGGGCATGCCCCTGCCCGTGGTGCGGCTCGCGACGTCGGGCACCGGCGCCACGCGGCAGCTCACCGTCAGCGCCGCGAACACAGCCGGCGAACTCCTGGCCGGCGCCACGGTGCAGCTCAACGTCGACGTCGAGGCCTCCGAGGCGCTGTCCGCGGCCGCGGGCGTCGCGAGCCCCGGCATCGCCGCAGGCGTCGCGCTCGGCGCGGCCGTCGTCACCACCGACGGCGCGGGCGAGGCCACCACGGACATCTCGTTCGGGGCCGCCCTGCCGGAGGCGGCGGTGGTGCTCGTCACCGCGGAGATCGGCACCACGATCACGCGGCTCGCCACCGGAAAGGCACTCTGATGCCTGCAATCTTCGCACTCGCGTTCATCGCCGACGACGCCGGCAATCCCGTACCGGGCCGCGGCATCATGCTGCAGGGCTTCGGCAAGGAGGGCTGGACGGACCTGCTCCCCCTCCAGTCCGGGGACTTCCAGAGCGAGGTGCCGGCGCGCAACCTGGGGACCGAGCACGTCGTGCCGCTGCGGCTGGTCGACCGCTCCACCCAGGAACTCCGCGTCATCGCCGACAACCCGATGCTGCACCTCGACCCCGAACGCAACCTCGTGCTCGCGGACTTCGGCCACATCCAGCTCCTGCCCGCGCCCTTCTTCCGGCGCGGGCGCAAGGTCGGCGGCGAGCGCGTCGTCGGCATGCCGCTCGAGATGGGCGGGCGAGGCGGGGAAGTCGTCGAGGAGCAGCCCGTCATCCTGCGGCTCCGCGCCCAGCTTGCGGAGCGCGACGTCACGCTCACCAAGGTGCGCGGCGAGCTCTCCGGCGCGCTGGAGGAGGTGCACGAGCTCAGCGACCGGCTGGGCACGGAGACGAAGGTGATCGACGTGATCGCCGGCCTCGGCACCCAGCTGAGCGCCACCAACGAACAGCTGGCCACCCAGCCGACCCCGTTCCGTCTGGCGAACGTGCGGCTGGACCTGCGCGGCCGCCTCGGGGGTGACGGGCAGACCATCGTGCTCGACGGCAAACCCGACGGCTCGGGCATCACCGCCGACTTGATCACCGAGCCGACCGAGTCGGCGGTGCCGCAGCAGCCGGTGCCCGGCGTCGTCGGCCTCACCGAATCCGCGGCGGCCCGCGTGCTGCGCTCGGTCGGCCTCAGGATGGAGTCGGCCACGCAACAGCTCGCCGCCGGGCAGGGGGTGCCCGGCCAGGCCGTGGCGCAGCACCCTGCCGCCGGCACCCAGGTCGAGTACGGGTCCTCCGTGCTCGTGGTCTTCGTAGGCAAGGAGTGACGACGATGAATGACCGATCCCGGCTGGTCCACGACGTGGTTGCCGCACCCCTGGGCGACGTGATCGCCTCCGTCGGGGCGGGTGTCGCGGCCGCCCAGCATGCGTTGGACGAGGCGTCGCTCGCCGCCGTGCTCGAGCTCTACACGTCGTCGGAGGACGAACGCATCCAGCTGCTGCAGGCCATCGGCTACCGGCCCACCTTCTACGCGCTGCCCGAGACGACGGGCGAGGTGCGGGTGGCGCTGCGGCTGGGCGGTGGCGCGGCGGGCTCGGACGGGCGCGCCGTCC
>JAAYZP010000260.1 GCA_012514785.1 Propionibacterium sp.
CCTGCTGGGCAGTCCGCTGAGGGGCCTGCTGCGCGGCGCCGCCGTTGCCGGGGGCACCGACCGGGCGCTGGCCCTGGGCGGGCGCCTGACGGTTGGCGCCGCCGGCCTGGACCTGGCCGAGCCCGCGGTCGTCGGAGCGGGTCTGCGGGACGCCGCCGTCGAAGCCGGCCGCGATGACGGTGACGCGCACCTCGTCGCCGAGGGCGTCGTCGATCACGGTACCGAAGATGATGTTGGCCTCGTCGTGCGCGGACTCCTCGATGAGCTGCGCGGCGGCGGAGACCTCGAACAGGCCGAGGTCGGAGCCGCCGGCGATCGACAGCAGCACGCCGTGCGCACCGTCTATGCTCGCCTCCAGCAGCGGCGAGCTGATCGCCATCTCCGCGGCGGCGCGGGCCCGGTCCTCACCACGCGCGGAGCCGATGCCCATGAGCGCGGAACCTGCCTGGCTCATGATCGATTTCACGTCCGCGAAGTCGAGGTTGATCAGCCCTGGGGTGGTGATCAGGTCCGTGATGCCGGAGACGCCCTGCATGAGCACCTGGTCGGCCTGCTTGAAGGCGTCCAGGATCGCAACCTGGTGGTCGGTCATCTGCAGGAGCTTGTCGTTCGGGATGACGATGAGCGTGTCGACCTCTTCCCGCAGCGACTCGATGCCCGAGTCGGCCTGGGTGGCGCGGCGGCGCCCCTCGAACGAGAACGGGCGCGTCACCACGCCGATGGTCAGCGCGCCGAGCGAGCGGGCGATCTTCGCGACGATGGGCGCTCCGCCCGTGCCGGTGCCGCCGCCCTCACCGGCGGTGACGAAGACCATGTCGGCGCCCTTGAGCGCCTCCTCGATCTCGTCGGAGTGGTCCTCGGCCGCCTGGCGGCCCTTCTCGGGGTCGGCGCCCGCTCCGAGGCCGCGGGTCAGTTCGCGGCCGATGTCGAGCTTCACGTCGGCGTCGCTCATCAGGAGCGCCTGCGCGTCCGTGTTGACGGCGATAAATTCCACGCCGCGAAGGCCAGCTTCGATCATGCGGTTGACGGCATTGACACCGCCGCCGCCGACACCGACGACTTTGATAACCGCAAGGTAGTTCTGAGATGCGCTAGCCATTGCCTGCCTTTCGGCCCCGGGGAGTTGTCTTCCTCCGAAGGTTATGGTCAATTCGGGATTCGGCCAAACGATGCGCGCGGGTTGGGCGTAAGTCGCCTCAAGTTGAACTTGAGGGTTCCCGGGCGCCCGCCCCGCTCAGCGGGTGGTCGGGTGGTTGGGCGCGGAGACGTCGTACACGTCGGCCTCCACCTGCAGCAGGGTGTCGAGCACTTCGGCCTTCAGCGCGGATTCCTCCGCGCTCCCCCACACCACCCGCCTGTCGTCGTCCAGCACCAGTTCGATCAGGTCGACGCTGCCCGCCTCGATCCGCTCCACCGAGGACGCGATGGGTGCCGGCAGGTGCTCGACCACCGTCGCGACGTCGGCGAGCAGCCGCTCCTCGGCCTCGTCGACGTCCACCACCGGCATGGACTCGACGAGCGCCTCGCCGGTGCGGAAGATCACGCCGTGCTCATCGACCCAGCTGTAGGTGTCCAGGTCCTGCAGTTGGTAGACGGCGAGGCGTTCCGTGACGACGATCCGCACCGTGCCGGGGAAGTCGCGCGACACCTCCACCGCGGCCACCTCGGACAGGGAGCGCACCCGCTCCTCCACCGCGCGGACGTCCACCCGGGCCAGTGGTTCGCCGGTGGGGACCGCCGCGGTGGCCACGTACTCCTCCACGGTGACGATCCGCGCGCCCTCGACGGCGGTCTCGCTGGTGAGGAACGTCGAGGAGAAGAAGAACAGCCACACCAGCACCCCGACGATGACAGCCGCCGTGGCGGCGCCGCCGGCAAGCCACCAGGTGCGTCGTCGCTTGCCCGCGCGCTCGGCCCGCAGCGCCTCGGCGAATTCCTTGGGGCTAGGCACGCTCTTCCAGCAGCTTCGCGAGCAGCGGGCCGACGATCGTCACGTCGCCGCAGCCGAGCGTGATGATCAGGTCGCCGGGCCGGGCGAGCTCGTTGAGCGCGTCGGGCAGGTCGAACTTCTCGTGCACGTAGTGGATCTCCCGCACCCCGTGCTTCTTGGCCGCGTCGACGACGAGCTCGCCGGTCACGCCGGGCACGGGATCCTCGCGTGCGCCGTCGATGTTGTTGACGACGGCGACGTCGGCCAGGGTCAGCACCTCGCCGAACTCGTCGGCGAAGTCGAGCGTGCGGGAGTAGAGGTGTGGCTGGAAGCAGGCGATCAGGCGCCCCTCCAGGCCCGTAGCCTCGTTGCCCGCCTCCGTGGCGCGGCGCGCGGCGCCCAGCGCCGCCCGGATCTCGGTCGGGTGGTGGGCGTAGTCGTCGTAGACGCGGACGCCCGCCGTGTTGGTGATCAGTTGGAAGCGCCGGAGCGTGCCGTCGAAGCGTGCGAGCGCGTCGAGGCAGGCGTCGTGCCCGAGCCCGAGCGAGCGGCCGACGGCGTAGGCGGCGGAAGCGTTGGCGAGGTTGTAGTTGCCGGGAACCCGCAGCCGCAGCGCACCGACGTCGTCGCGGAACGTCAGCGTGCCCTCCGCGCCCGTGGTCTTGGTGACGATGTCGGTGATCCGCACGACGGCGTCGGCCGACTCGCCGTAGGTGAGGACGTTTCGGCCCTCGGCCAGCAGCCGCTCGGCGAGCGTGCGCGCGCCGTAGTCGTCGACGTTGATCACCACCGTCTCGACCTCCGGCTGCGTGGCGAACTCGTAGAAGCCCTCCGCGTAGGCCTCGTGCGAGCCCCAGTTGACGAGGTGGTCGGCCCCGACGTTGGTGATCACGGCGATCTTCGTCGGGTACTGCAGGAAGGACGCGTCCGACTCGTCTGCCTCGACGACGAACGCGCTCCCCTGGCCGATGGCCGAGCTCACGCCGGTGGTGGTCAGGGGGCCGCCGATGACGTAGCTGGGGTCCTGGCCGGCCTCGCCGAGCATGACCGCGGTCATCGCGGTGGTGGTGGTCTTGCCGTGGGTGCCGGCGATGGAGACGCCGTCGCTGCCCAGCATGAGCGCGGCGAGCGCGGCGGAGCGGTGCCACACCCGCAGGCCGCGGCGTCGCGCCTCGGCGAGTTCGACATTGGTCTCACGCACCGCCGAGCTGATGACGACGGTCTCCACGTCGTCGGCGAGCTGGCTCACGTCGTGACCGACATAGACGGTGATGCCCGCGCTCTCCAGGGAGCGCAGCGCGCGGGAGTCGCTCTGGTCGGAGCCGGTGGTCCTGACGCCGAGCTCGGCGTAGAGGCGGGCGATGCCGCTCATGCCGGAGCCGCCGGCGGCGATGAAATGGACGGGGCCCACCTCGCGGGCGGGCAGCACGTCAATCGGGGTGAGTAGCATCACGCACGTTCCTTACCTGCGACGTCCAGCACAGCGCGGGCGAGCGTCTCGGCGGCGTCCGCCGGGTACATCGCCTTCGCGGTGGTGGCCATCTGTTCCAGTTGGTCCTCGGCCGAGAACAGCCCGAGCACTGTGGAGCCTAGCGAATCCGCGGTGAGTTCCGCCTCATCGAGCAGCACGCCGCCGCCCGCCGCCACCAGGGCCTCCGCGTTCCTGGCCTGCTCCCCGTTGCCCCACGGCAGCGGGATGAACACCACGGGCAGGCCCGAGACGGCGGTCTCCATCACGGTGCCGGCGCCGGCGCGCCCCACCATCAGGTCGGCCGCGGCGTAGGCGCGCGCCATGTCGTCGACGAAGGCCACCGGCTTGTAGGCGGCCCCGGAGGCGTGCACGATCGTGGCGTCGTCGTCGAAGTTCTTCGGGCCGAGCACGTGCAGGATCTGGATGCCCTCGCCCAGGATCCGCTCCCGGGCCTCGGCGACGGCGGCGTTGATGGCCAGCGCCCCCTGCGACCCGCCGGAGACGAGCAGCGTGCGGCGATCGCGGTCCAGCCCGAAGGAGGCGCGCGCGTCCTCGGCGCCGGTGCCGGGGTGCGTGATGCGTCGGTCCATCGGCATGCCCACCAGTTGCGCGCCCGGCAGGTCGGTGTCGAACGTGGTGGCGACGAAGCCCGCCCACTTCGCGCCGATCTTGTTGGCGATGCCGGGCAGCTTGTTGGCCTCGTGCACGACCATGGGCACCCGCATCAGGCGGGCAGCCAGGTAGACCGGGGTGGAGACGTAGCCGCCGAAGCCGACCACGACGTCGGCCTTCGTCTGCTTCAGCACGCGGCGCGCCTGCCACACGGAGCGGGTGAGCCTCACCGGCAGCTTGAGCAGGTCGAGGTTCACGGTGCGCGGCAGCGGCACCGGTGCGATGAGGGAGAGCTCGAGCCCGGCCTCGGGGATCACGCGCACCTCCAGCCCGCGGGCGGTGCCGACCGCCACGAGTTCGGTCACGCCGAGCGCTTCGAGCGCCCTGGCCGTCGCGATGAGGGGTGAGGTATGGCCCGCGGTACCACCGCCGGCCAGGACGACGCTGGTCACTGGTCTCCCTTCGAGGCGGCCATCACGCTGGTCATGCGACGACGCCCGCCCTGCTTCCTGCGCTTCTTCGACCTGAGGTAGCGCTGCGCCTCCGGGGTCTGCTTCGCGCACGCCAGCAGCACGCCGACGGCGAGCAGGTTCGCCAGCAGCGCGGAGCCGCCGTAGGACACGAACGGCAGCGGGACGCCGAGCACCGGCAGGAGGTGCATGACCACGAAGATGTTGATGATCGCCTGGACGAGGAACCAGCCCGTGATGCCGGCGGCGGCGAGCCGCCCGAACACGGTGTCGGAGCGGCGCGCGATCTCGAAGCCTGCGTAGGCGAGCAGGCCGAACGCGACGATGACCGCGAGCACGCCGAACAGGCCGAGCTCCTCGCCGATCACGGCGAAGATGTAGTCGGTGTGGGCGCCGGTCTTCAGCCCGCCCCACTTCTGGCGGCTGGCGCCGAGCCCCAGGCCCCACCAGCCGCCGCTGGCGAGCGCGTACAGCGCGGACATCGGCTGGGACGAGAGGTCGGTGTTGGAGCTCGGGTCGAGGAAGATCTGGATCCTGCTCATGCGGTTGGCCGAGCCGTAGACGAGCAGCGCGACGAGCCCCAGCGCCATGGCGCCCAGCGGCACGAGGATCCTGAGCGGCGTGCCGACGAACCACAGCAGGAGCGCGAAGATCGCGGCCATGATGATGCCGGTGCCGAGGTCGCGGCCGGCGAGCACCAGGAACAGCAGCACCAGCGAGAGGGGGATGAAC
>JAAYZP010000261.1 GCA_012514785.1 Propionibacterium sp.
AGCCGCACGGGGCACTTCTGTTCGTCTCGACCCGGCACAACCGCGGGCATAGTTGCACAGCAGCGGGCATAGCCGTCGCACGGCCCGGACTTTCGCGGAAGTTCGGACTCTCGACAGGTTATGCCCGCGGTTGTGTCGGGCCTTATGCCCGCGATTATGCCCGCGGTTGTGCGGGGGCTGGCGCCCGGGGTGGGATGCCGCGGCTACGCGGCCGGCAGCCAGGGCGTGATGCGGGGGTAGACGCGCAGCGCGTTGCCCTCGAAGATCGCCGAGCGGTCGGCATCCGAGAGGCCAGCCTGCTCGAGGTAGTGCTTCGTGTCGTCCCAGTAGCGGCCGGTCTCGGCGTTGCGGCCGCGCACGGCGCCGATCATCTCCGACCCGAAGAGGATCTGCGTGTGCGGGACGACCTCCAGCAGCAGGTCGATGCCGGCCTGGTGGTAGACGCATGTGTCGAACCAGAGCTGCGACATGGTGGCGTCGAAGTCCCAGCCCTGGTCGGCCGCCATGCCACGGAAGCGGCCCCAGTGGAACGGCACCGCGCCGCCGCCGTGGGGGATGATGAGGCGCAGGCCGGGGTGCTTCGCGAGGAAGCCCGAGCTCAGCGCCTGCACGAACGCTGTCGTGTCGGCCCCGAGGTAGTACGCCCCGGTCGTGTGCACCGACGGGTTGGCCGACGCGCTGACGTGCACCATGCCGGGCACGTCGAGCTCCTCCATGGCCTCCCACAGCGGCGTCCAGTACTCGTCGGACAGGGGCGGGGTGTCCCATGCGCCGCCGGACGGGTCGGGGTTGACGTTGCAGCCGATGAAGCCGAGTTCGGTGACGCAGCGGCGCAGCTCGGCCACCGAGGCGGAGATGTCCGACCCGGGGCTCTGCGGCAGCTGTGCGACGGGCGCGAAGCTGCCGGGGAAGAGCGTGCAGACGCGGTGGATGAGGTCGTTCTGGCGGCGCGTCCACTCGAGGGATGTCGCGGCGTCGCCGACGTGGTGGGCCATCCAGCTCGCGCGGGGCGAGAAGATCGTGAGGTCGGTCTCGCGCTCGCGCTGCTGCGACAGCTGCGCGGTGCCCACCGCCTCGAGCAGTTCGTCGTCCGACACCTCATACTCGCGTGCCACGACGGCGGCGAGGGCCTCCGGAGTCGCGGCGCTCAGCTGCGCCTCGCGCCAGGCGGCGACACCGGGGGGAGTGGTCGTGAAGTGGCCGTGGCAGTCGATGATCACGTGGGCTCCGATCTCCGCGATGAGGGATTGTAAACAATTATGGCTACAGGAGCGTCACCACGTCCAGTCGGGCGGTGAACACGACAACTGGATGCCGCATCCCGGCGTCGTACCCAGGCGTTAGGGTTGTCCGGTGCCAGAAGCCGTGATCACCGCCGAGAGCCTCCGCAAGACCTACAAGGTGAAGGGCAAGGCGGACTTCGTTGCCGTCGACGATCTGAGCTTCGAGGTGGCGCCGGGGGAGTCCTTCGGCCTGCTCGGGCCGAACGGCGCGGGCAAGTCCACGACGATGAAGATGATCGGCGCCGTGTCGACGCGTACGGCGGGGAGCCTCAGCATCCTGGGTCTCGACCCCGACCAGTACGGGCCGGAGATCCGCTCGCGGCTGGGCGTCGTGCCGCAGCAGGACAACCTCGACGGCGAGCTCAACGCGCGCGAGAACCTCTTCATCTACGGGCGCTACTTCGGGCTCCCGGCCAAGGTCTGCCATGAAAAGGCCGACGAGCTGCTGGCGTTCGCGCAGCTGGAGGACAAGGCGAAGAGCCGCGTCGATGCCCTGTCCGGCGGCATGAAGCGGCGTCTGACGATCGCGCGCGGACTCATCAACGACCCGCGCATCCTGCTGCTCGACGAGCCGACCACGGGTCTTGATCCGCAGGCGCGGCACGTGCTGTGGGATCGCCTGTTCCGTCTCAAGGAGCGGGGCACGACGCTGGTGCTCACGACCCACTACATGGATGAAGCGGAGCAGCTCTGCGACCGCCTCATCGTCGTAGACAAGGGGCGCATCATGGCCGAGGGGACACCGTCATCCCTCATTCGCCAGCACTCCAGCAGGGAGGTGCTGGAGGTGCGCTTCGGCTCGGATCGCAATCAGCAGGTCGCGGGCACGCTCGAGGGCATCGGCGACCGCGTGGAGGTGCTGCCGGACCGCATCCTCGTCTACACATCCGACGGGGAGGCGGCGCTGGAGCGCATCACCGCCCTCGGCCTGTCGCCGATCACGAGCCTCGTGCGGCGCTCGAGCCTGGAGGACGTGTTCCTGCGACTCACCGGAAGGTCGCTGATCGAATGAAGCCCATCACGCAGCCGACTCTGGCTGAACTGACGGCGGAGGCGATGGAGTGGGGCCGCAAGCCGCGGCGGCGCGGCTCTTGGTATGTGACGGAGCACATGGTGCGCGCGATGCGCGCGTACGGCTGGACGATCGTGGTCGGGGCTCTCGGGCAGCCCATCCTGTACCTCCTGGGTCTCGCGGTCGGCCTCGCGGCCCTCATCGCGGTGCCGATCCCCGACGGTGGGCGGGAGGTGCCGTATCTGCTGTTCGTGGCGCCGGCGCTACTGGCCACGGCGGCGATCTCGGTGGCGTCGGAGGAGTTCACCTACCCGGTGATGGCCGGGTTCAAGTGGCGCCAGTATTTCTACGGCTTCAACGCGTCGGCGCTCTCGTCCGGCCAGATCGCGAACGGCGTCGTGCTGGGTGCGGCCGCGCGCATGCTCGTCACGGTCGTCGCGTACTGGGCGTTCATCTGCATCTTCTTCGAATGGCTGTATCCCGGTGCGGCGAACTTCGCCACGAGCTGGATCTCGATCGTGATCGGTCTGGTCGCGGGTCTCGCCTTCGGTGCGCCGCTCATGGCGTATGCCGGGGCGCTGGAGGAGGACAAGGGGCAGTTCGCGCTCGTGCAGCGGTTCGTGTTCATGCCGATGTTCCTGTTCTCGGGCACGTTCTACCCGCTTGCGACGCTGCCGCTGTGGCTGCAGTGGATCGGGTGGATCTCGCCCCTGTGGCACGCGTCCGAACTCGGCCGCGTCGTCACCTACGGCAAGACGGTCGAACCGTGGCTGCTGGCGGTGCACGTGACGTACCTGCTCGTCCTCACGGTCGGCGGCGTCATCCTCGCCCGCCGCGTCTTCACACGGAGGCTGGCGAAGTGACGGGCGTGATCGAGCAGGCGACCGTCGGTCGACGCGGCGGCGTGCGGGCGCTCTGGGCGGGTAACCCGTGGGCCGTCGTCCAGCGCGGTCTCATCGCGGCGCGCTCGTCGAGCTGGGTCGTCGTGCTGTCGGGCTTCTTCGAGCCGGTCTTCTATCTGGCATCGATGGGCATCGGGCTCGGGGCCCTGATCGGGACGGTGCAGACGAGCGGCGGCGCCGAGGTGTCGTACGCCGCGTTCATCGCCCCGGCACTGCTGGCGGTGTCGGCGATGAACGGCGCCATCTACGACTCGACGTGGAATGTGTTCTTCAAGCTGAACTACGGCAAGCTCTACGAGGGCATGCTCGCGACATCCCTGGGCCCCTTGGATGTCGCGCTCGGCGAGATCCTCTACGCGCTGCTGCGCGGACTCGTGTACGCCGCGGGGTTCATGGTGATCATGCAGATCTGGGGACTGAACCTCGCCTGGACGGCGATCCTCGCCCTGCCGGCGGTGCTCCTCATCGCGTTCGGATTCGCGAGCCTCGGCATGGCCGTGACGAGCTATATGAAGACGTTCCAGCACATGGACTGGATCAACTTCGTGCTGCTGCCGATGTTCCTGTTCTCGGCGACGCTGTACCCGATCACGGTCTACCCCGAGTGGGTGCAGGGCATCGTCATGGCGTTCCCGCTGTGGCACGGCGTCGAGCTCATCCGCGGCTTCACGACCGGTGTGCTGAGCCCCGACATGGGCTGGCACATCCTGTACTACGTCGTCATGATCGCGGTCGGACTGGTGTTCACGACCAAGCGCATGCGCGCGCTGTTCTTGGACTGACATGGCGTCCGGAGGCGGCCGGGCATGGCGCTGGTGGGCGCTCGCCGTCGTCATCGTGCTCCTGGTGGCGATGGCGGCGACGCTCGCGATCTGGAGACCGTGGGAAAGCGCGAGAGAGGATGCCGCGGGCGAACGCAGCGTGACTCTCCAGACACTCGACGGGCTGGAGGAGGTTTCGGGGTATTCCGAGGCCCGGTATGACCGGGATCTCTTCGGGCAGCGGTGGCTCGACGTCGACCGAAACGGCTGCGACACCCGTAACGACATCCTCGGGCGTGACCTCGCCGAACCCGTGTTCAAGGAGAACACCAACGACTGCAAGGTGCTCAGCGGAACACTGACCGACCCCTACAGCGGCGAGGTCGTGGACTTCATCTCGGGGCAGAACACGTCGGTGCTGGTGCAGATCGACCACGTCGTGCCGCTCGCGTGGGCGTGGCGCCACGGCGCGGAGAACTGGACCATGGACCGCCGCGCGGAGTTCGCGAACGACCCGCGGAACCTCCTGGCGTCATCGCAGGAGATGAACCAGAGCAAGGGCGCGTCCGGGCCGAGCGCGTGGCTGCCGCCGGTGCGCGACCTGCAGTGCGGCTATGCCGAGGACTGGATCGAGATCCTCGACGTCTACGACCTCGGGGTCAATGCTGCGGACAGAGCGACCCTCGAGGGCGTCCTGCTGGGCTGCTGAGCCGGGTCAGCGCCAGAGGACGGCGATACCCGCGTTGACGAGCGTGAGGATGCCGACGAGCCAGAACAGGACGGGCGACAGCGGACTCTTCTTCTGCTTGGCAGACCCGATGCCGAGGATCGCGCCGATGACGAGGAGCACGACGAGCTTCACGCCGATCTTCGGGTAGTTCATCGCACCCTCGATGCCCCACGGGGCGGCGAGCACGAGCCCGGCGACGGCGGCGATCGACATGCCGATCGTCATGAG
>JAAYZP010000262.1 GCA_012514785.1 Propionibacterium sp.
GCACGTTGGGCCAGTGGTGGACCCCGGGCGTGGTCGGCGTGCTGGACGAACTCGCGGGCGGTGCGTGGCTCGCCGCCGACGACGAATCCCTGGCCGTCCTGGTCAACCGCGAAGGCACCCCCGACGTTCCCGTGCCCACCTCTCGCGGCGAACTCGTCCTCGACGCCGTGGCGGGGCGCGCGCTCCCGCAGCCGCTCACCACCCTCGGCTTCAACCTCATCCGCGCCACCTCCCGCGGCGTCGACGTCACCGCCTGGACCGGCTCCGGCCCTCCGCGGGTCGTGGCGCTCGCCCCGGGCACGCACATGGTCTCCCACTCCGACGTCGATGACCCGAGCAACCCGCGCGTGGCCAGATGGCTCGACGACTTCGCCGCTGCCAGCACCGCCGACAAGCCGGACGGCCACTGGTGGGAGCCGTGGGTGGACGTGCTGCGTCGCACCACCGAGCTTGCACCGACGGACCCGCAGGCCATCATCTGCGACAACCGCCCGCACGGCTACCCGACGCTGTCCCTCCTCCTGGTGGTGGCGTCGATCGGGCCGGAGGGCAGCGCACTCGCCGCATCCACGCTGACGGAACCCGGCCGCTGGAACACCCCGGTCTTCGAACCGGCGCGGTAGTCCCGCCTAGCCCTGCGGAGCCTCACCACTGCATGGACCGCGCCGCCTCGATGCCCGCCTGGAACCGGCTGCCGGCGTCCAGGTCCAGCATGAGCCCGGAGACGTGGCGGCGGAACTGCCGCTCGGAGATGCCGAGCTTGCGGGCGGCCACGGCATCGGTGTGACCGGCCGCAAGCAGGCGAACAACGCGACGGCGGGTCACGTGCCGCAGGGGATCGGCGGCGTCCAGCCAGGCACCCAGCAACTCGGCGATGGCGTCCGGCCCGCCCGTGTCGAGGCGCATCCTTCCGCCGACGAAGTACACGACGCCGAGTCCGTTCCAGTGGATGAGGGACGAATCCACTTCGGGGGCGACGTGGAGCGCGACCCCCAGGTCGATGGCGCTCTCGACGAACGCGGCCACGGGCGGGAGGTCACACGCGTCGCACGGCAGCAGCACGCGCACCCGCTTGGCCTGCGCCACGAGCGATCGGCTGACAGCCAGCGCGAGTTCCAGCCAGGCGCGGGTGTGTTCGGGGGCCATCCGGGCCACGAGGACCATCGCTCCCCGGCACCTGGCGTTGTAACGCCCGGCGACGGTGCCGAGTTCCAGCCGCGTGCGCAGGCCTGTGGTGCCGAGACCCGACCGGGCCCTGACGAGCTCCAGCCAGCCGCGGATCACCCCGGTGTCGTCGGCCTCGGCGTAGGGGCGGACGGCGCACGGGTCGCCGGGTGCGACGGCCAGCTGCGCCTGGTCGGGGGTCATGGACAGCGTGAGCGCGCCCGTGTCCACGAGGGCACGGGCGCGCTCCAGCAGGATCGTCGGCGATGCACGCATCCGGTGCGCCAGCGCACCCAACGTCACGCGATGGGAGACAATGGCCTGCACGAGTATGCCGCGGTCAATCACCGACATTGGTCCACCGTCCTCGAGGCGGACTCTAGTCGCGAGGGAGGGTCACACGATCTTGTTGTAGCGCCATGCGTTGTGGCTCCAGAAGCTCGCTCCCCAGGTGTGGACGGAGGACACCGCACCCGCGCCGCCGCGCTGTTCGAGTGCGTAGAAACGTGTCTGGCTCGAGTCGACCCAGCCGTTGAAGATCACCACATGGCCCGCCGCACCGCCGGTGCCGGGGCCGAGGTTGCCGATGAGGTCACCGGGCAGCATCGAGCTCTTCGGGATCCAGTGGACGCCATAGCTCGTCAGGGTGACGGTGCTGGGGCTGCCGCTGAGGTGCAACGCCATGGACACGAAGCCCGAGCAGTCGGTGCGGTAGAGCCTGCCGTTGCGGTCGTGGGTGTTGGCGTACATCGAGTACGGCACGCGACGGTTCACCCAGTCCCGGGCGCGCGAGATCACCTCGGCCCGCGAGATCTGCCCGCCGACGACGGACTGGCCCGGGTTGGTCGATCCGGAACACGTCGGCACGTTCACGCCGGCGGGGACGCGGATGTAGGCGCGGGAGGCGTAGCCGGTGCGGCCGGCGTAGGTCACCTTCGCCCACCAGTCGGAGTTGTAGGTGCCGGCGATGGCCTGGCCCTTGGCCTGGCACTGGATGTTCAGCCGGGTGCCGACGGGGATCGTCGCCAGCAGGGTGGTGCCGGTGTTGGTGCCGGAGCGGAGGTTCACCTGCCCGCCCACGACGGTGGGGGAGCCCGTGGAGGTGGTGCCGCAGGTGGGCACCGAGGTGCCCGCGGGGACGCGGACGTAGGCGCGGGAGAGGTAGCCGGTGCGGCCGGCGTAGGTCACCTTCGCCCACCAGTCGGAGTTGTAGGTGCCGGAGATCGACTGGCCCTTGGCCTGGCATTGCACGTTGATGGCGACGCCGCTCGGCACCGTCGCGAGGGCGGTCGTGCCGGTGCTCGTGCCGGCGCGGAGGGTCACGGCGGCCGTGGTGTAGGCGGTGGCGGCGTGTGCGGGGGAGACGACGAGGGAAGCGCCGAGCGAGCCGATGGCCAGCCCGATGCCGATGCGCTTCACCCAGGTGCGGAAACTGCTCATGAAATGCCCTTTCGTAGGAGTTGCTTCCGCTCGGCACGCTATTGCGACGCACCCGTGCGCGCGCAGGGCGTCGTCGGTGCGGCAGGAACCGGACCTCCCGCCGGTCCGGTCCTTGAAGTGACCCCCCGGGCCACTTCGCGGACCCGTGCGCCGACCCGAAGTTTGCCGGCACAACGGGGGAGTAGTCTTGACCCGTATCGAGGAGGAACGTTGATCCAGGATCGCAAGTTGCGGTGGCCGGTGCGTTCACGGGAGGTCCTGGGGACCGGCCGCGTGTCCAGCTTCGTCAACGAGGTGGTGGAAACCCCGGACGGCCAGGTCATGGACCGCCAGTTCCTGACCCACCCCGGCGCCGTCGCCGTCGTCCCGTGGGACGAGCAGCGCGACCAGATCGCGGTGCTGCGCCAGTACCGGCACCCCGTCGGCATGGAGCTCGTGGAGATCCCGGCCGGGCTCCTGGACGAGCCCGGCGAGGACTGGTTGCGTGCCGCCGAGCGCGAACTCGCCGAGGAATCCGAGCTCGGGGCCGCACGCTGGGACGTGCTGGTCGACATGTGCACCACCCCCGGCGCCTGCGAGGAGTCGCTGCGCATCTACCTCGCCCGCGGCCTCGCCCACACGCCCCGCCCGGACGGCTTCGTGCTGGCCGACGAAGAGGCACAGATGACCACCGCGTTCGTGCCGCGCCAGGACCTCGTCGACGCCGCGCTCGCCGGCCGCGTCCAGTCGCCGACGCTCGTCGCCGGCATCCTGGCGCTCGAGACCGCGCGGCTGTCCGGCCGCCTGGAGACGCTGCGCGGGGTCGACGCGCCATGGCCGGTCCGTCGATGACGACGGTCCACGACGCGATCGACGAATTCATCAGCCACATCGCGGTCGAACGAGGGCTGGCGGCCAACACCGTCGCCGCCTACCGCCGCGACCTCAAGGGCTACGAGGAGTTCCTCACCGACCGCGGCATCCACCGCATCGAGGAGATCACCGACGTCGAGATCTCCGAGTTCGCCCGCGCCCGGGGCACCACCTCCGCGCGATCCTCCGTGGTGCGAGCCATCGTGACCGTGCGCAATCTGCACGGCTTCGCCGTCACGGAGGAGATGGCGACGACGAACCCCGCCAAGGACATCGCCCTGCCCAAGGTGCGGCAGCGCCTCCCCAAGCCGCTCACCGTCGACGAGGTGGCCCGGCTGCTCGCCGCCCCCGACACCACGGAGGTGGTGGGCCTGCGCGACGTCGCACTCCTGGAGCTCCTCTATTCCACCGGCGCCAGGGTCAGCGAGATCTGCGCGCTCGACGTCGACGACGCCACCACGGCGCTCGCCAGCCCCGACGCCGGACTCAAGCTGTCCGGCAAGGGCGACAAGGAGCGCATCGTGCCGCTCGGCAGCTACGCGCGCGCCGCCGTCGACGCCTACCTCGTGCGCGCCCGACCCTCGCTCGCGCCGCTGGCGAAGCAGGCCGACCACGCGCTGCTGCTCAACGAACGCGGGCGCAGGCTCAGCCGCCAGAGCGCTTGGGCCAGCATGCAGCAGGCCGCCGCGAAGGCGGGGCTGAGCACCGAGGTCTCACCCCACTCGCTCAGGCACTCCTTCGCCACCCACCTGCTCTCCGGCGGCGCGGATCTGCGCGCCGTGCAGGAGCTGCTCGGCCACTCGTCGGTGGCCACCACCCAGATCTA
>JAAYZP010000263.1 GCA_012514785.1 Propionibacterium sp.
CACTGCATCGACTTCTTGCGCGTGAGGTCTTTCAACGGTGGTGGCAGACACGATTTCCTAGGCGTCGGGTGCGTGTCGTCCCACTGTATGCGCCCGCCGGAGCACACGGTCCGACGGCGGGTGCGCGGAGCAGAAGCGAGGGCTCACCAACCCACGGGGTAGCCATCGGCGCGGGGCTCGGATGCGGCGGCCAGTGTGCCATTGTTCGTTCGCCAGATGGCTTGACCCCGGCCCAGTGCACCTGCATGCGCGACGACTCGGGTGGTGTGGCCCCGGTCGCCCAACTCGGTGAGGATCGCGTCGCCGGCAGTGGCCTCGACGTCGACACTGCCGGTATCGGCGTTCCAGAACCAGCGGGGGCGTCCAAGCGCCGTCTGGGGGTCGTCGCGGAGGTCGACGGTGTCCAGCACCACCTGCACGTGGCCCTGCGCCTGCATGTGGCCACCCATGACGCCGAACGGGCCGACCGGCTGCCCGCCGCGGCTGAGGAACCCGGGGATGATCGTGTGGAACGGGCGTTTTCCGGGTGCCAGTTCGTTGGGGTGGCCGGGTTCGAGCGAGAACCCGGAGGCGCGGCTCTGCAGCGAGATCCCGGTACCGGGCACGACGATGCCGGAGCCGAAGCCCCAGAAATTGGACTGGATGAAGCTCACCATCTGCCCGTCGCCGTCGGCGGTGGCGAGATAGACGGTGTCGCTGCTGCGGGGATCGACGGGGGTGGGGGAGAGTGCCCGCTCGCCGATCCGGGCGCGGCGGGCATCGATGTGTGCGTCGGCCAGGAGTTCCTCCACCGGTACGTCGACGATCGCGGGGTCCGCGACGAGTGCGTGCGTGTCCGCGAGCGCGAGCTTCATCGCCTCGACCGCGCGATGCCAGGCGGCGGGATTCGGCGTAGCCGAGAGGTCGGCCGGGCCGCCGGCACGGCCGAAGGGTGCGACGTCGTCTGGGTCGAAGCCGTCGAGGATGCGCAGGGCGATGAGCGCGGCGATGCCTTGGCCGTTGGGTGGGATCTCCCACACCTCGTGGTCCCGGTAGCGGGCCGCGATGGGGTTGACCCACTCGGAGCGGTGGGAGTCGAGGTCGTCGATCGTGAGGTGGCCGCCGGTCGACTCGGAGAACGCGACGATGCGCTCGGCGAGGTCGCCGCTGTAGAAGTCTGTGCCGTGGCTGCGGGCGATGGCGCGCAGAGTGGCGGCGGTGTCGTCGGAGCGCCACAGGCCGCCGACGCCGAGCGCGCCGCTCGGCGCGAAGTGGGGGAGGAAGCCGGCGAGGGCCGGATCCTCCGGGGCACCGGCCATGTTCTGAACTCCGCGATCCCAGGCGTCCGCGACGACGGGGGAGAGCGCGAAGCCTTCCTCGGCCAAGCGCACAGCGGGCTCGATGACCTCAGTGAAGGGGAGGCGGCCGAAGCGCTCGTGCAGGTCGGCCCACGCGCGGACCGCGCCTGGGACGGTGACCGAACCCCACCCCGAAGTCGGCATCTCGCGCATGCCGGCACCACGCAGCGCGGAGGCGGAACTCGCGCCCGGTGCCCGCCCCGACCCGTTGAGACCGTGCAACTCGCCCTCGTCCCACACGAGCGCGAAGGCGTCGGACCCGATCCCGTTGCTGCA
>JAAYZP010000264.1 GCA_012514785.1 Propionibacterium sp.
GCCGCGTCGGCTTCCGTCGCGGGGCCGGGCAGGGTCGCGGGCGCGACGCCGACGGCCTGCGTGGCGAGGTCGAACGTGAAGTCGAGCGCGGCCGGCCCCTCGATGGTGAGCGCGACGCTATCCGCCGGGTACGACTCGTCCCACGTGCCGTCGAGCGCCACCTTGAACTCCCAGCTGCCCGCCGGCACGTCGAACGTGCCGGCGTAGGTGCTGCCGCCGTTCACGACGCCCAGCTGCGTGTCCGCGCACTCGGGCTGCCAGTCGCCCGGGCAGCCGAGCTCGTCCTGCAGACTGCCCACGAGCGTCACCGTGCGCTCGGCGGCGCCGACGACGGGGGCTGTGGCGGGTAGGGTCACGGCCCCCAGCGCCAAGGACATGAGGACGGCGGTCGTTCGCTTCACTGCGTCTCCTGATGGTTCCCCGTGGCGGCCATCCTCGGCCGACACCACGGCCACAGTAAGCCACCCGCGGGCCAGACACGCCCAGTTATCTGAGAAATACTCAACGACCCATCAGGATGCGGCCCCGGCAGTGCGCCCGATTTGCCCGCGTGGGAAAATGGATGAATGGCCAACGACTCGAACCGACTCACGCGTGACGAACTCCAGCGCTACTCCCGGCAGATCATGCTGCCGCAGCTCGGCATGGAGGGGCAGCAGCGCATCAAGGACGCGCGCGTGCTCTGCGTCGGCGCCGGCGGCCTCGGCTCCCCCGCGCTGCTCTACCTGGCCGCGGCCGGCGTCGGGACGATCGGCATCGTCGACGACGACGACGTCGACGTCACCAACCTGCAGCGCCAGGTCATCCACACCACCGACGACGTCGCCCGCCCCAAGACGGAGTCGGCCGCGGAGGTGGTGCGCGCGATCAACCCCGAGGCGCGCGTGATCGAGCACCGCGGGCGCCTCGACAGCTCGAACGCCCTCGACGTGCTGGGCGGCTACGACCTCGTCCTCGACGGCACCGACAACTTCCCCACCCGCTACCTCGTCAGTGACGCCGCCGAGATCCTCGGCATCCCGTGCGTGTGGGGCGCGATCTTCCAGTTCTCCGGCCAGGTGGCCGTATTCCACGCCGGCCACGGGCCCACATACCGCGATGTATTCCCCGAGCCCCCCGCGCCGGGGACGGTGCCGTCGTGCGCGGAGGGTGGCGTCGTCGGCGTCCTGCCGGGGATGATCGGCACCGCGATGGCGAACGAGGCGATCAAGGTGATCACCGGCATGGGGCGCACGCTGCTCGGCCGCGTCGCTGTGCTCGACGCGCTGAACTTCCGCTGGCGGGAGCTGCCGGTCCTCGCGGATCCCGACCGCGAACCCGTCACCGAGCTCATCGATTACGAGGCCTTCTGCGGCATCGCCCCCGCCGCTCCCCCTCCCGCCTCCGACGACGCCGCGCTCAGCGTGCAGGACCTCGTGACCCTGCTCACGGACCGCGACACCGGCCGCGCCGACTTCGACCTGATCGACGTGCGCGAGCAGGGCGAGCACGACATCGTGCGCATCGACGGCGCCCGCCTGGTCCCGCTGGGCCGATTCGTCGCCGGTGAGGTCAGCCTCGACCCCGCGCGCGACGTCATCCTCCACTGCAAGTCCGACGTCCGCTCCCGCCAGGCCCGCGACCTGCTGGTCGGCGCCGGCCACACGTCGGTGCGGTACGTGAAGGGCGGCGTGCTGGCCTGGGTCGACGAGGTCGAGCCGCACAAACCCACCTACTGACCACTTGGTGTGCGATGTCCCACTGCGGACGGTGGGACATCGCACACCAACAGCCCTCACGCACCAAATAGTGTTGTCCTACGTCCCGTAGTTGCTGCCAACGCATCATCCAGCAGCCCAAGATCGGGGTATGCAAGCACGACAAGAACTGCCGAGATCGGCCATGCAACTCCTCGACATGCAGGCGGAGTGATCAGCACCGGGCAACTGATCGGCGCAGGCGTCACGTCGCGCGTCATCGACCGCCTCTCGCTGGCCTGGGAGCGGGTCTCGCCCGGCATCTACCTCACGCGTCCGCCGATATGGGAGAGCGCGGCGTGGGCGGGGTTGCTGCGGGCAGGCGATGGCGCAGCGGTCGGCGGCCTCGCCGCGTGCTTCCTGGAGGGCGCGCTCCGCGATGCGCCACGCTCGGTGCTGATCTGGGCAGAGCGCGCGAAGTCCGGATTCCACCTGGGCCCCTGGAGCGTCGAGTTCCGACGCGGCACCCGCCCCAGCTATCGCTTCCCACCCCGCACCCGTATCCACGCCAGCCTCCTGGACGTGGCGTCCACCAGCAACGAACTCGACACCGCTGCGACGATGACCAGCGCTCTGTCCCGCGGCGTGGCCGAGCCGGGCCGTCTGCTGGATGAGCTCGGGTCGCGGGCACACCAACGGCATCGCTCCATGATCGAGACCCTCTGTGATCCCACTTCCAAGGGGGTGCACAGCCTCATCGAGTGGGTGTTCCTGCGCGACGTCGTCCGCGCTCATCGGTTGCCCGAACCGGAGCTGCAGGTGACGAAGTCGGCGGGGCGGGTCGATCAGCTCTACGACCGGTTCGACACCATCGTCGATCTCGACGGGATCCGCGACCATTCGGATTGGTCCAAGGACATGTACCGTGACAACGAGCACCTGCTGGAGCACCACACACTGACGCTCCGCTACGGCCTCAACGACGTCATGGGGCGGCCGTGCGCCGTGAGCTCCCAGGTGTTGCGGAGGTTTCGGAGCCGGGGTTGGCGCGGTCGGCCGAAGGGTTGCCGTCGTTGTTGAGCGTTACCGTACGATCCCCCACCGTCCGCAGTGGGAGATCGCACACCAAGTGGCCGAAACGACGACGGGGCGGGCACCGCTGTGCCCGCCCCGTCGTCGTGATTCAGCCGATCAGTGCTCTTCCGGCTTCTGCGCCGACGTGTCGATGTGCACGCTGGGGCTCATCGTCGCCGAGACGCCGATCTTGCGCAGGTAGCGGCCCTTCGAGGAGGACGGCTTGAGGCGCAGGACCTCGTCGAGCACGGAGTAGTAGTTGTCGACGAGCTGCTCGTGCGTGAACGACGCCTTGCCGATGATGAACTGCAGGTTCGAGTGGCGGTCCACGCGGAACTCGATCTTGCCGCCCTTGATGTCGGAGACGGCCTTGCCGGTGTCCATCGTGACGGTGCCGGTCTTCGGGTTCGGCATGAGGCCACGCGGGCCGAGGACGCGGCCGAGACGGCCGACCTTGCCCATCATGTCCGGGGTGGCGACGACGGCGTCGAAGTCGAGGTAGCCGTCGGCGACCTTCGCGATGAGGTCGTCGGTGCCGACCTCGTCGGCGCCCGCCGCGATGGCCGCTTCAGCCCTCTCGCCGGCGGCGAAGACGAGGACCCGTGCCGTCTTGCCAGTGCCGTGCGGAAGGTTGACCGTGCCGCGGACCATCTGGTCCGCCTTGCGGGGGTCGACGCCGAGGCGCATCGCGACGTCGATCGACTCGTCGAACTTCGCGGTGGCCATGTCCTTGATGAGCCGGAGTGCTTCCTCCGGCGAGTAAGCCTGTTCGGCGTCGCGCTTCTCCGCGGCCGCCTTGTAGCCCTTGCTGTGCTTCATAGCTGGTTCCTTGCGTTTCTGCCGGGTTCGGATCCCGGTCCACCAGTCCTGGTACGGGTAGCTTCCCTGCCAGGTTTCAAGTTTGGTTGTGGGATCAGCCGGAGACCGTGACGCCCATTTGGCGCGCGGTGCCCTCGACGATCTTCATAGCGGCCTCGACGTCGTTCGCGTTGAGGTCGGGCAGCTTCGTCTCCGCGATCTCGCGGATCTGCGCCTTCGTCACCTTGCCGACCTTCTCCGCGACCGGGTTGCCCGATCCCTTGGAGATCCCGGCGGCCTTCTTGATCAGCTCAGCTGCGGGAGGGGTCTTGGTGATGAACGTGAACGAGCGGTCCTCGTAGATCGTGATCTCGACGGGGATGACGTTGCCGCGCTGGTGCTCCGTCTGGGCGTTGTAGGCCTTGACGAATTCCATCATGTTGACGCCGTGCGGACCGAGGGCGGTACCGACAGGCGGCGCAGGCGTGGCAGCGCCAGCCTGCAGGGCGATCTTGACGATCGCCGATACCTTCTTCTTGGGAGGCATGGGAGGGTCCTTACCTGTGATGTGGGATGTGTGCCGAATCCTCGGCGCAACGCTTTATCTTAGACGACCTTGCTGACTTGCCTAAATTCCAAGTCGACCGGGGTCTCGCGGCCGAGGATCTCGACCAGCGCCCGGAGTCGGTTCGTGTTGGCGTTGATTTCGGTGATCGTCGCGTGCACACCGGTGAAGGGGCCGTCGGTCACCATGACGGAGTCGCCGACCGCAAAGTCCACGACTTCGACCTTCTTCTTCAGCTTCGGCGCGGCGCCGGCCTGCTCGGCCGCGATCCGTGCCTTCACCGAAGGAGTAAGCATGTTGAGTACCTCGTCGATCGACAGCGGCACCGGCGTCTGGCCCTGGCCGACGAAGCCCGTCACCGAAGGCGTGTGGCGCACGGCACCCCACGACTCGTCGGTGAGCTCCATCCGGACCAGCACGTAGCCGGGCAGCACGCTGCGCGTGACCGTCTTGCGGGTGTTGTTGCGCACCTCGACGACGTCCTCGGTGGGGACGACGCTCTCGAAGATGTAGTCCTCCATGTCGAGGCTCTGCGCGCGGGCCTCGACGTTCTGCTTCACACGGTTCTCCATGCCGGAGTACGTGTGGATGACGTACCACTCGCCGAACTTGCTCTCGAGCTCCTCGCGGAGCTCCTCGATCGCGGCGTCGATGGCTTCGTCGACGTCGGGGCTCTCGTCGTCCTCGTCCTCGTCGTCCTCATCGAGGCCGAGATCGATCTCGGCCTCCGCGGCGTCGGGCTGGTCGATGTCCTCGCCCAGACCGAGGTCGATCTCGAACTCCTCGGCGGCGGGTTCGGGCTCCACCTCGCCGAGGTCGATCTCGAACTCGATCTCTTCGTTCTCGTTGTTCTCAGTCATTGAATCAATTTCCTAGAATTTGGAGCAGCAACCAGCCGAAACCGCCATCGAGCAGGGCGACGAACGCGATGATGAACAGCACGAAGACCAGCACTGCGAAGAAGTAACGCACCAGGGTGGGCCACGTGGGCCACACGACCTTCTTCAGTTCGCCGGTGCTCTGGCGCACGAAGTGCGCGGGGTTCTTGGCCTTGTAGGGGTCGATGTGCTCGGCTTCGGCCTCGGAGCGTTTCCTCGTCGGCGCGGACTTCTTCACCGGCGCCTGTACGGTCCTCCGACGGATCGGTGCAGCGACGCGGGCGGTGTCGTCGTCGGGCAGATCCTGCTCCAGCCGGGCGATGACCTCGTCATCGCTCTCCGCCTCGTCGTAGGGGTCGACCTCGTCGCCGGTGTCAGCGTCGTCGGTCGAGTAGGGATCGGTGACTTCCGCCTGTTCGGGGGTCTCCTCCGGATCGCGACCGTCGACGGGAGTCTCGTCCGGAGTCTCGTCGGGCGACTTATCGCTCACGTTCCCAAGTCCCTTTCGCTGACAAATAAAAGGCCCTGCGGCTCGACGCCGAAAGGCTACAAAGTGACCTGGGCCACTTCGCAGGGTAGGAGGGACTCGAACCCCCAGCCTGCGGTTTTGGAGACCGCTGCTCTGCCAATTGAGCTACTACCCTTCACCGGTGCTCGTCGCCGTCGCACCTTCTGGGAAGGCACGCTCGCAGCAACCTCGAGCACCGAGGGACCACTATAGCTGTTCCCGCGCGAACTATCGAAATCAGGCCAGCGAGGCCAGCCATGCCCGGTGGAGGTCCGCGTAGCGCCCCCCGCCCCGGATCAGTTCGCCCGGCGCGCCGTCCTCGACGATCTCCCCGTGCTGCAGCACGAGCACGCGGTCGGCGATCTCCACCGTCGAGAGCCGGTGCGCGATGATGATCGCGGTGCGGTCGGCGAGGATCGTGTTCAACGCGGCCTGCACGAGACGTTCGCTGGGAATGTCCAGCGAGCTGGTGGCTTCGTCGAGGATCACGACGGCGGGGTCGGCCAGCACTACGCGCGAGAAGGCGATCAGCTGCCGCTGCCCCGCGGACAGCCGCGAGCCGCGCTTGCCGGTGTCGGTGTCGAAGCCGAGCGGCATCTCGCGGATGAACGTGTCCGCACCGACGGCGGCCGCCGCGGCCTCGACCTCCTCCCGCGTCGCGTCCGGGCGCCCGAAGGCGATGTTCTCCGCCACACTGCCGGAGAAGATGAAGTTCTCCTGCGTGAGCAGGGTGACGTGGCGGCGCAGGGTGTCCTCGTCGAGGTCGCGGAGGTCGACGCCGTCCAGGCGGATCGCGCCCTCCTGCGGGTCGTAGAACCGCGCGATGAGCTTGGCGATGGTCGTCTTGCCGGCGCCGGTGGTACCGACCACCGCGACGGTCTGCCCCGCGGGGATTTCGAGATCGAGCCCGGGCAGCACGACGGCGTCCTCGATGTAGCTGAACCGCACGCCGTCGAACGTGACCCGCCCCCGCGAGGTCTCCATGGCGACGGGGTGGGCCGGGTCGTCGACCTCGACCTCCTCCTCCATGACGCTGGCGACCTTCTCCAGCGCGGTGAGCGCGGACTGCAGCGAGGAGACGAACTGGCCGATGTCCTGCATCGGGTCGAAGAACATGCGCAGGTACAGCACGAAGGCCGCCATCACGCCCACCATGAGCTCTCCCTGCAGCACCATGATGCCGCCGGCCAGCACCACCACGACCGTGCCGATGTGGCCGATGTACTGGATGCCGGGCATGGCGCGCGCGAACACCCGCATGACGTGGATGTTGGCGTCGCGGTAGTCGCCGGCGACCTCCCGGAACTGCGTCCGCGACCGCGGCTCGCGGCGGAACGCCTGCACGGCCTTGATGCCGGTCATCGTCTCGATGAACTGGACGATCGTCGTCGCCGACTTCGTCCGCACCACGCGGAACCCGCGCGTCGAGGCCCCGGTGAACCAGCGCAGCAGCAGGAAGATCAGCGGGTAGGTGAGGAACGCCACGATCGCGAGGCGCCAGTCGAGGTAGAGCAGCAGCACCGTCGCGCCGATGATCGTCAGCCCCGAGGCGACGACGACGTCGAGCCCCTGCAGCACCAGCTCCTGGACGGCCTCGACGTCGGAGGTCATGCGCGAGACCGCCCGGCCGGAGGTGTACTTGTCGTGGAATCCGATGGACAGCTTCTGGAACTGCTTGTAGAGGCGGCGGCGCAGCGTGAGCAGGATGCTGTTGCCCACGCGCCCGGAGCCGCGGATGAACACCACCCGCCCGATGACCTGGATGAGCACGGCGATCCCCATGAACACGAGGAGCCGGGTCAGGAGCGAGCCGTCGCCGTCGGCGAGCTGCGGCATGCCGAAGTCGAGGATCTGCTGCACGAGGTACGGGATCGCGAGGCTCGCGGCCGCCTCGGCGACGACCGCGACGATGAGCCCGATGCCCGCCCACCTGTAGGGGCGGATCAGCTGCACCAGGAGCCTGCGGCTGGAGGGCCGCAGCGCGACGGTGGTGTCCTGCTCGTCGGTGGTCTGCTCGTGTTTGCCGAGCCAGGCGGCGTTGTCGCTCATCTCACACCTCCCCCAGCTTCGGTTCGATCGTGTAGTCGGCCGACAGCAGTTCGCGGTACTCCGGCACGCTCGCCAGGAGCTCGGAGTGCGTACCGACGTGCGCGATGCGGCCCTCGACCAGCATGGCGACGCGGTCGGCGAGCAGCACCGTCGAGGCGCGGTGCGCGACGACGATGCCCGTCACGCCCACCAGGGTGGACTTCAGCGCCTCCTCGACCTCGGCCTCGGTGTGGATGTCGAGGGCCGAGAGGGTGTCGTCGAGGACGAGCAGTTTGGGGCCGACCAGGATGGCGCGGGCGAGCGCCAACCGCTGGCGCTGGCCGCCGGACAGGCTGAGCCCCTGCTCCCCGAGGCGCGTGTCCAGGCCCCACGGCAGGTCGTAGACGAACTCGGCGCGCGCCACCCGCACGGCCTCGGCGATCTCGTCGTCGGTGGCGTCGGGGCGGCCGAGGGTGAGGTTCTCGCGCGCGGACATGGAGAAGAGGATGGGGTCCTCGAACGCGGTGCCAATCAGGGAGCGCAGCTGCCGGAGGTCGAGGTCGCGGATGTCGACGCCGTCGAGCAGGATCTGCCCGCCGGTGACATCCAGCAGGCGCGGGATGAGGGCGACGAGCGTCGACTTGCCGGAGCCGGTGCCGCCGACGAGGGCGACGGTCTCGCCCGGCTCGATGGTGAGGTTGATGCCGCGCAGGGTGGGGAGGTCGGCGTCGTCGAACTGGAACTCGACGTCGACGAGCTCGAGCCGGCCCTGCGGGTCGCCGATGGTCTTGTTGCCGGAGACGATGGTCACCTCGGAGTCGAACACCTCGCTCACGCGGGTGGCCGCCGACTCGGCCTCGCCGGCGAAGCTCAGCAGGAAGCCGAGCGACCCGACGGGCCACGCGATCGACAGCAGCAGGGTCACGAACGCGACGACCTGGCCCAGCGTGAGCACGCCCGCGGCCGCGGCGTAGGACGCGACGCCGGCCACCAGCACCAGCAGCACGTTGGGGAAGGCCTCGAGGAGCGTCCAGAGCACCGAGGAGAGGTTCATGCGCCGCACGCCGAGGTCGCGCAGTCGGACCGCGCCCTCGTCGAACTTGTCGAACGCGAAGCGCACCCGCCCGAACGAACGGATCACCCGCACGCCGTGCAGCGACTCCTCGGACAGGCTCGCGACGTCGCCGGTGGCGTCCTGCACCTTCCGGGAGAGCCGGGTGGAGTGGCCGACGAGGATCCGCGTGACGATCACCACGGGGATGATCAGCACGAGCACGGTCAGCCCCAGCTGCCAGTACATCACCAGCATGATGGTGAGCACGCCGATGATCTGGGCGGTGTTCATCACGAGCATCAGCAGGCCGAACGACGTGAAGCGACGCAGCAGGCCGAGGTCGCTCATGATCCGGCTGAGCAGCTGCCCCGACTCCCAGCGCTTGTGGAAGCCCATCTGGAGCGCCTGCAGCTTGTCGAACAGGTCGAAGCGGATGTTGGCCTCGATGATGGAGGTGATCCTCGACATCATCCAGCGGCGCGCGAAGTTCACGCCCGAGTCGGCGGTGCCGGCGAGCAGGATGAGGAGCGCGACGCCGACGACGCCGAGCACATCACCGTCGGCGATGGGCCCGTCGACGACATAGCCGAGCAGCATCGGGATCGCCATGGCCATCAGCACGCCCACGGGTGCCAGGACCAGGATGAGCGTGAACTGCTTCCAGTAAGGCTTTACGTAGGGCAGCAGCCGGAACAGTGCCGGGCGTCTCCGAGCGCTGGGGAGAACTTCAGAAGACACGAGGATCTACTCTACCCGAATCCGGGGCCGTCGCCGCACGCCTCCGGGAGCCACGTCGAGCGCATGCTCACGCTAGCTGCTGCCGAAACCACCGATTCGGTGGTTTCAGCAACTCTTAAGCGAAGACCAACTCGAATCCAGCGACTGTGGACCCCCGCAGCGCAGCGGCGATGTGCTCGCGTCGGCCGCGACGTTGCCGCTCGGTCAGGCGCGGGATCAAACGGGGATCGCCATCTTCTCGAACGCGGAGCGGAACAGCGTGGTCCCCTCCATCCCGGGGAAGCGTGCGACGCGGCGGTCGAGCTTGTCCAGTTCGCCCGCCTGCCCGGAGAACAGATGGCTCATGACGTGCTGAATCTCATCGTCGTCCATGATCCCGGAGCCCACCGGCTTCCAGACCTTGGTCAGCGCCAGGCGCACCCACTTGCGCGCGCTCTCCGAGTTCTCGAGGCGCTCGCGGGCCTGCGTCGTGTAGAAC
>JAAYZP010000265.1 GCA_012514785.1 Propionibacterium sp.
AACCACAACGGTGTCATTCGTTGTTGCGGAGCCGCGAGGAAAGGCAACAGCTAGCATTGTATAGACACTTTCGAGGTGAAGGAGAATCGTCGGATGCGAGTCTTGACGGGCACCGTGCAGCACTTCGTGTGGGGCGACCGCACCGAGATCCCGCGGATCCTCGGCATCGAACCCGACGGTGAGCCCTGGGCCGAGTACTGGCTCGGCGCCCACGCCTCCGGCCCCTCCTCCTTCGACGACGCCCCCGGCGAGACGCTCGCTTCCTACCTCTCTGCCAACCCCGAGGTGATCGGTGAGCGCAACGTCGAGCAGTTCGGGGCGAAGCTGCCCTACATGATGAAGCTGCTGTCTGCGGCCGGCCCGTTGAGCCTCCAGGTGCACCCCACGCGCGACCAGGCGATCGAGGGGTACGCGAAGGAGACGCTGATGGAGATCCCGTTCGAGGATCCCTCGCGCTCCTACAAGGACGACTGGCCCAAGCCGGAAGCCATCGTCGCGCTGACCCGCTTCGAGGGGCTGCTCGGTTTCCGTGAGCCCGCCGAGACCGTGAAGCTGTTCGAGCAGCTGGGCGTGGCCCACGAGCTGAACTCGGTGATCGCCCCGCTGCGCGACCGCAAGGAGGCGCTCGCGCTGCAGGAGGTCTTCCTCGACGTCCTCACCATCCGCAAGCGTCGCCACCTCGTGGACCTGGTGCTGGCCCGCGCCGTCGAGCTGCTGGACGCCGGTGGTGAGCTCGGCGAGTTCGCGCGCACCGCCGTCGAGATCGACGAGCACTTCCCGGGCGACGCCGGCATCCTGGCCGCGCTGCTGCTCAACCGCTTCACCCTCGAGCCCGGCGAGGCCATCGCGCTCGAGGCCGGCGTCATGCACGCCTACCTGCGCGGCACCGCCGTCGAGGTGATGGCGGCTTCCGACAACATCGTCCGCGGCGGGCTCACCAAGAAGCACATCGACGTCGACGGCCTGCTCGGCCTGGTCAACTTCGAGACCCGCAACCCCACCATCCTGCGCCCCGAGGGCGGGGACGGGCTCTACCGGTACCCGACGGACTTCCCCGAGTTCGAGCTGTGGCTGATGGCACCGACGACCGACCGCCACGTCACGCTGCCCCGGGAGGATTCGGCGAGGATCGCGCTGGTCACCGACGGCGAGTTCCACCTCCGCGGCGACGGCGAGGTCCACCTCACGCGGGGCCAGGCGGTGTTCATCGCCGCGGGCGAGAGTGTCGACGTCACGGGCGCGGGGCAGATGTTCATGTCCACCTCCGGGGGCCGAGAGATCGACACGGGCTCACCCGACGCTCTGCTCGACGTCGCGAGCGGCTGACCCCGTTTCACGGACATCGGCTGTGCGTGAACACTGCAGAGCACACCTCCCCTGTCCACGCCCCGCCCTCAGGGCAGCGGCTTCCCAGCAGGAATGGTTCGTGATCGACCACCAGTCGCATTCTGCGCCCCCGAAAACGCGAAGAGCGTGATCCAGTGGTCGATTGCGAACATTCAGCGGCACCGCCGTGTTCGTGATCGACCACCAGAACGCGGTTCTGGCGAAATCAGGGGCGCAAGATCGCGCTGGCGGTCGATCGCGAACAACTTCGCCAAGCGATGACGCATCGTCACCAACGACCGGAGGGAGATTGTGAACGTGGGCTGCCAGTGACCAGCTCTCGTACACAATGTCCCGTCAGGGGCGCTGCCCCAGCCAGGCGCGTGTGCCGAACGAGCCGATCGACGACGCCGCCACCCGCGCACCGTGGGCCAGCGCGTCGACCAACGTCACCTCCGTGAGGCCGTGGCGGGCGACGTGTGCGGCGAAGCCGCCGTGGAAGAAGTCGCCGGCGCCGAGCGTGTCGACGACGTCGACGCTCGGCGGCCGCACCTCCCCGGCACCCTGCCGCGTCTTGTACAGGACCGACGACCCCCCTCGCGTGACAGCCGCAAACCGGGGGCCAGCTTCGAGGAGGAAGTCGAGCACCGCCGCGGGTGCGGCGACGCCGTCGGGCGCGAACGCGGAGGACACCACCGCGGCGTCCACGTGCGGAAGGAGGTCGGGCGTGGCGGGCTTCCAACTGCCACCGTCCAGCACGACGGGCACACCCGCCTCGCGCGCCCGCTCAACGACGGTGCGGGCCAGGTCGGCCTCGTGTCCGTCGATCAGGACGACGTCGTAATCACGCACGTCGATCTCGCCCAGGTCGTCGTCGGGCGGGGGCGTGTCGACGTGGCTGCGGTCCCCGGTGGAGATGACCGCCCGGTCCCCCGTGGCCCGCGTCACCATGATGGACGCGACGGTGACCCTCCGCCCCGGCTGCGTGGCCGCGCGGCGCACGCTCACACCGCAGGTGGCGAGGTCGCCCCGGATGAGGTCCCAGGCTGGGCCGTCGGGGACGCGGGTGACGAGGGTCGTCGTCGCGGCTTCGCGGGCGAACGCGACGGCGGCGTTGGTGGCCGGTCCGCCGGCGGCGAGCATGTCGTCGAGCCCGCGGATCTTCTCGTCCGGGGCGGGCATACGGTCGACGAGCTGGACAACGTCGAGGGTGGTCAATCCGACGAACAGACCGGATATCGATGGCACGGGCTCTCCTCCATCCAAGTTGCCGTCGCGCGGATATACGGCACAATAGTGGGGCGCGCCTCCTTAGCTCAGTGGCCAGAGCACCTGTCTTGTAAACAGGCGGTCGAGGGTTCGACTCCCTCAGGGGGCTCTCTTCTTGCCCTGCCTACACCTAGATGCCGCGGTCCGACACCTATGCTGCCGTCATGAGTTCACCCTCGTTGCCGAGCAAGAGCCGGGTAAGCAAGGCTGGTCAACGAATCCGCCGAGCGCTGCGAGATCCACAACGACTAGCCGAGGACCCTGATGCTCTAGCCCGTCTCGTCGAGGATCGGGAAGTGGTCTTCCAACACCGCGATTCCCACACCGCGGCCATGGCTAGCGCCAACGCCTCCCTTCGGTACCACTGCAGGCAACTAGGGCTCGGCGATGTCGCAGTGGTCGCCCAGCGGCTGAAACGCCTTCCGACGATCTTTGACAAACTTCAACGGGAACCGACACTGAGTTTGGACAACATGCACGACCTGGGCGGCGTCCGTGCGGTGGTCCCGACCATTGCGGATGTGCGCCGGCTCCAAGAACGGTTGATTCGTAGGCGTCCGGAAGCAAGAGTCCTCGACTACATCGAGACTCCCCGACAATCTGGCTACAGGGCCGTGCATGTTGTTGCGGATTGGGGAGGCGCGGTGCGGAGGAAGGTTGAGATCCAGTTGCGCAGCACAGTCATGCACCAATGGGCCGACATGGTGGAAACAGCTTCCAGGGCTTTCGGTGTCAACCACAAACAGGATGGGGACACCCCATTCCATCGCTGGGCCCGCGCTCTTTCACGCATCATGGCAGTCGTCGAGTTGGGCGACGCACCTGGAGCAGAACTCTCGGCTGAGTACGATGAGGCATACACTGAGTTCTTCGGCGACGAGATGGGAGACAACTATGAGTGACGTCACCAAGCATTTCATCATCGTCTTCGACCGCGCCGAAGGACGGCAGATCGCGTTCGAGGAATGGCACAGCGTGGAAGAGGCAACCGAGCGTTACCGGGACCTCGAACAGGCGAACCTGGATTCCCCGAAGGAAGCACGGGACATCGTCCTGGTGGGCTCGGACTCGGCAGAGAGCGTCAAGGTCACCCACGCCAGCTACTTTGCCGAAGAGCACCCAGACGCCACCAACATCAAACGCTACCTCGACGACTTCGCCGAATCGCACGGAGCGATGGGCATCAACCAGCGTCGCATCCGGTCCCCGCGCAGAGCACACGTGCAGCCCCATCTGGCGTGAGGCCAAGGATGTCGGGAGCACCTGTCTTGTAAACAGGCGGTCGAGGGTTCGACTCCCTCAGGGGGCTCTCTTTCTGCCCGGGCTAGGCTTGCTGAAGTTTCGTCGAGAGGACACTTCCATGGTGGAGCCCAGCCGCTGGTCGTTGATGATCCAGCAGGATCCCGATCATTCGCGCCGCTACATCGATCGCTTCAAGATCATGGCGATGAACGGTCACGACCTCCTGGGCGAGGCCCGCACCGTCGACGCGATGGCGCCGCGGGGCGGGAAGATCCTGGATGCGGGCTGCGGCCCGGGCCGGCTGGACGGGCACCTGCACGCGCTGGGGCACACCGTCGTCGGTATCGACGTCGACCCCGCCCTGATCGCGGCCGCCGAGGAGGACTACCCCGGCCCGCGGTACGTCGTCGGCGACCTCGCGGAGATGGACCTCACGGAGCACGGCATCGAAGATAAGTTCGATGTCATCGTCTCGGCCGGCAACGTGATCGGCTTCCTCGCCCCCAGCACGCGGGTGGAGGTGCTGCGTCGCTTCGGCACGCACCTGGCCGACGAGGGTCGCGCCATCATCGGCTTCGGCGCCGGGCGCGGCTACGAGTTCTCGGACTTCTTCGCCGACGTCGAGACCGCCGGGCTGCGGCTCGACCTGGCGCTCGAGTCGTGGGATCTCAGGCCGTTCACCGCGGAGTCGACGTTCCTCGTCGCGATCTGCACGAAGGCCTGACCGGCCTCACTCCCCCTGCGGCTCCTCGGCCACCCCAGCGGCCTCGGCGGCCTTCTTCTTCGTGGAGAACATCGTCGTCACGACGATGAGGACGACGAGCCCGATCGCGACGTAGCCGGCGATGCGCGCGTACCAGTCCAGGAGGTCGACGGCCGGCTCGCCCACGCTCCAGCCGAGCCAGAAGTAGAACACGAGCCACATGGTGCTGGCGATGTAGTCGTAGATGAGGAAGCGCTTGAGGCTCATCCCCTGCGCGCCGGCGAGCACGAACACCACCTGCATGAGCGGCAGCGGCATGGGGATGTAGGCGATGAAGAAGCCGAGCGGGCCCAGCTTCTCGGCCCAGCGCTCCGCCCGCGCGTAGTTGCGCGCGGCACGCTTCGACTGCCCGGCCCAGATCTCGATCATGCCGCGGCCCCACAGTTTGCCCGCCCACCAGTAGACCCAGTC
>JAAYZP010000266.1 GCA_012514785.1 Propionibacterium sp.
ATGGCCCTCGTCCTGCAGCGCGTCCACGATGCGCAGTTTGTGCTCCGGGGCAACGCGCGCGTAGACGTTGACCTCCCGCGTGGCGGCACGGAACTCATCCTCGCTCAGCGCGTCGATCCCGGCCCCCGTCAGCACGGGGGCGTCGTCGTCGACGATGCCCAGGTCCGACGCGATGCTCGCGGCGGTGCCGGGGTGGTCGCCGGTGATCATCAGGGTGCGGATGCCGGCGCGCTGGGCCTCCGCGATGGCGCGGGCCGCCTCTTCGCGCGGCGGGTCGATGATGCCGACGACGCCCGCGAAGACCAGCTCCGACTCCACCTCCTCGCCCAACTCGTCCACCGGCCGCTCCAACCCCCGGTATGCCACACCCAGGGTGCGGTAGCCGTCGTTGGAGAGCCGGGTGATGTCGGCGTCGATCGCCGAGCGGCGCTCGTCGGTGAGCCCCACCGCCTCCCCGCCGACGCGTTCGGCGCGGCAGCGGCCCAGCAGCACGTCGGGCGCGCCCTTGGTGTAGAGCACCTCGCGCTCGACGCCGACGTCGTGGCCGGCCACGGACATCATCTTGCGATCCGACGTGAACGGCACCTCCGCGTGGCGCTCGAACGCCCCCACCCGCTCGGCGACGCCGTCGAACTTGTGCTGAGCGACGAGGAACGCGCCCTCCGTGGGGTCGCCCAGGATCTGCCAGACGTCGTCCTCCCGGCCCAGCTGGGCGTTGTTGGCGATCGAGCCGCCGCCCAGCACCACCCTTGCCTCGGCGAGCGTGGCGTCGTCGGGCGCGTTCTCGACGCCGCCCTGCGGGTCATAGCCGGTGCCGCCCAGCAACACTTCGCCGGAGGCGGTCACGATGCGCTTCAGCGTCATCTCGTTGCGGGTCAGGGTGCCCGTCTTGTCCGAGGCGATCACCGAGGCGGAGCCGAGCGTCTCCACGGAGTAGAGGTCCTTCATGACGGCGTTGCGCTTCGCCAGCGCCTGCACACCGATCGCGAGCACGAGCGAGAGGATCGCGGGCAGCCCCTCCGGCACGGCGGCCACGGCGAGGGAGACGCCCAGTAGCAGCACCTGGACGGCCTCGTCGAGCGTGGAGACGTCGTTGAGCAGGAACAGCGCGCCCATCGTGACGACCGCGATGCCGATCACGAACAGCCCGAGCATCTTGGAGACCTTCGTGATCTCCTTCGTCAGCGGCGACGGGTCCTCCTCGGTGGTCTCCAGCATGTCGGCGATGGCGCCGATCTCCGTGTCCATGCCCGTGGCGGTGACGACGGCGCGCCCCACGCCCTGCACCACCGCCGTGCCCTTGTGCACCATGTTGTGGCGGTCGCCTATCGAGGCGGTGGCCGCCAGCGTGGCCGGGTCCTTCGCCGCCGCCGCCGACTCCCCCGTGAGCGAGGCCTCCTGGACCCGCAGCCCGGTGGCGGTGACCAATCGCGCGTCCGCGCCGACGGCGTCGCCCTCCGCCAGCACGAGCACGTCGCCGGGCACCAGCTCGGAGGAGGGCACCGAGGTCAGCTCGCCGTCGCGCAACACGCTGGAAGTTGCCGCCGTCATCTTCGACAGCGCGGCCACAGCGCTCTCCGCCCGCCCCTCCTGTACCAGCCCGATGATGGCGTTGGCGATCACGATGGCGGCGATCACGATGACGTCGATGGGTGCCCCGCCGGCGCCCTCGAAGATCCACGCCGCCAGGGAGATGCCCATGGCGACGAACAAGAGGTAGACCAGCGGGTCCTGGAACTGCTGCAGCACCCTGCGCCACAACGGCACCGGCGGTTTCTGACGCAGTTCGTTGGGGCCGAGGGACTCGAGGAGTTCGGCCGCACGGGACGACGTCAACCCGTCCGCCCCGGTCCCGTACTCGTCGACGATGCGTCCGGCGTCGACCTGGCTGGGGTGGGTGGCGGTGGCTGGTGCGTTCACACCTCCCAGCGTACGCCGGGTATCGAATACCGTAGCCGCAGCGGGGTGGCAACTTTCGGCTCCATTTTGCCGGAGTGCCAATAAATATCGTAGAGTTTTGGCAAGTTCGTAGCCAATGGGGGCTGTGACAACCAACTTCAGGGGTGGAGTGCATGATCCCGCGCAGTGCTGATCCAAGGTTCATCAGACAGTGGAATGAGTACGTGGTGTTCGATGTGCTGCGGGGTGCGGGGGCCCCCCAGCGAGTCTCGGAGCTGTCGAAGGGCACCGGCCTGACGGCCGCGTCGCTCGGCCAGGTGTTGCGGGGCCTGGCGGCGAAGGGGTGGGTGACGTCGGTCGAGTCGGTCGAGCAGCGACGCGGGCGTCCCGCGCAGGTCTACTCGCTGCGACGCCAGCCCGGCGCGGTGCTGGGCCTCGACGTCGGCGTCCACGCGGTGCGCGCCGTGCGGATGACGCTCGACGGCGAGACGCTCGTCCGTGCGGAGACCCGGTTCGAGCAGGGCTCTTCGGGGCAGGAGCGGGTGGACATCGTCGAACAGCTGGTGGGCGAGGTGCTCTTCGGGGTCGAGGACGAGCCCGTGTGGCTGAGCGGCCTGGCGCTCAAGCGCGACGCGGAGAGCGAGAAGCTGGGGGAGGCGATCGAGGCCCGCCTGCCGAGCCGCTGCAAGCTCGTCACCGACGTCAACGCCGACACCTGGGCCGAGCACATCGAGGGTGGGGCGAAGGGTCACGACGACGTCCTCCTGGTCCACCTGGGTTGGCAGCCGTGGCTGGGTCTCCTGCTCGACGGCCAGCCTCGCGGGGGAGCGCACGGCGCGGCCGGCGACCTGCCGTGGGACAGCCTCCTGCCCGGCGTGGAGCAGATGGAGTGGCCGGACCGCCTCCTCAAGGAGCGCGACGGCTGGATCTACGACATCGTCGCCGCCGCGAAGGACGGCGATGAGGACGCCGTCGCTGCCACGACGCAGTACATGCGCGCGGTGCTGCCGGCGGTCGTGTTCGCCACGGCTATCGTCGACCCGAAGGTGGTCGTGCTCGGCGGAGCCTTCTCACCCGTGGCGCACCTGGGTGTGGACCTGGTCGTCGAGGCCCTCGGGAAGCGCATGGGCGACCCGCCGCAGGTCGTGAAGTCGGGTCTGGATCAGTACTCGTCGGCCCTCGGTGCCGCGCATCTCGCGCGGCAGGAGGTGCTGGCGGCGGTCGTGTCGCCCACGGAGGGCGTGCTGCCGATCTCCGACATGCCGGACGACTTCTTTACCCTTCCACAAGAAGATGACCAGAGCGCTTAATTGACTTAGTCCAATTCTGGGCTAAGCTGGGTTTCGTGACGAACGATCAGCGAACAGCATCCCTCAAGGACGCTTCCCTGCGTGTCACGGCACCGCGCCTCGCCACCATCGCCGTGGTCGAGGAGCAGCCCCATGCGACGGCCGAGGCCGTCGCGACCGAAGTACGAGACCGGCTCGGCTCCGTGTCCAAACAGGCCATCTACGACGTCCTGAACGCCCTCACCGATGCAGGCATCCTGCGGCGTGTGGCCGTCGATGGACGGGGGGCCCAGTACGAGGTCGAGACCGGGGACAACCACCACCACATCGTCTGCAGCTCCTGCGGGCGCCTGGAGGATGTCCCGTGTCCCGTGGGGGAGGCGCCGTGCATGGTGCCACCGGAAGGAGACCACGGCTTCGCCATCGAGCGGGCCGAAGTCACGTTCCGGGGTCTGTGCGCTGACTGCCAGTCAACCGAAACCAACCAGCCCGGCCACAAGTAGGAGAACTTAGATGACCCAGTTTGATCCGAACATCCCTTCCACCACCGAGAGTGGTGCGCCGCGCCAGTCCGACGCCCACTCGCTGACCGTCGGCGCCGACGGCCCGCTGCTCCTCCACGACGTCGAACTCGTGCAGAAGCTCGCCCGCTTCGACCGCGAGCGCGTCCCGGAGCGCAGCCCCCACGCCAAGGGCTCGGGTGCCTTCGGCACCTTCGAGGTCACCCACGACGTCAGCAAGTACACCAAGGCCGCCTTCCTCCAGCCCGGCGCCAAGACCCGCATGCTGCAGCGCTTCTCCACCGTCGCCGGTGAGCTGGGCTCGCCCGACACCTGGCGCGACGTCCGCGGCTTCGCGCTGCGCTTCTACACCGACGAGGGCAACTTCGACATGGTGGGCAACAACACGCCGACGTTCTTCGTCCGCGACGGCATGAAGTTCCCCGACTTCATCCACTCGCAGAAGCGCCTGCCCGACTCGGGCCTGCGCAGCGGGAACATGCAGTGGGACTTCTGGACGCTGTCGCCCGAGTCGGCCCACCAGGTGTCCTACCTCATGGGTGATCGCGGGCTGCCGCGCAGCTGGCGCCACATGAACGGCTACTCCTCGCACACCTACATGTGGGTCAACGCGGAGGGCGAGCGGTTCTGGGTCAAGTACCACTTCCTGAGCGATCAGGGCGTGGAGAACATGACGAACGAGGAAGCCGAGCGCATCGCCGGTGAGGACGCCGACTTCCACCGTCGCGACCTGTTCGAGTCGATCGCCAGCGGCGACTTCCCGAGCTGGACCCTGCACGTGCAGATCATGCCGTACGAGGATGCGAAGACCTACCGCTTCAACCCGTTCGACCTGACCAAGGTCTGGCCGAAGGCTGACTACCCGCGGATCGAGGTGGGCCGCTACACGCTCAACGAGAACCCGGTCAACCACTTCGCGCAGATCGAGCAGGCCGCGTTCTCACCGTCGAACACCGTTCCCGGCACGGGGCTCTCGCCCGACAAGATGCTGCTGGCCCGCGTGTTCTCCTACCCGGACGCGCAGCGCCACCGCATCGGCACCAACTACAACCAGCTGGCGGTCAACGCTCCCATCAACGCCGTGAACTCCTACGACAAGGAGGGGTTCATGCAGTACCACCACAGCGGCAACGCGCCGGTCTACGCGCCGAACTCCTACGGGCGTTCCTACGAGCCCGAGGCCACCGTGGACAACGGCTGGGAAGCCGACGGTGCCATGGTGCGGGCCGCGTACACGCTGCGTGAGGACGACAGCGACTGGGTCCAGGCGAACGCGCTGGTCCGGGGCGTCTACAACGACGAGCAGCGCGCGCGTCTGGTGGACACCGTCGTCGGCTCGCTGGGCGATGTCGTCGAGCCGGTCCTCTCCAACGTATTCCAGTACTGGAAGAACATCGACCAACAGGTCGGCGAGGCCATCGAGGCCCAGTACAACGAAGGCAAGTAACCCCTGACCCCACGGGGTCGGAAACCACTCACATGGTGGCCAGCGCGGCGTTAGCCAGCTGGCCACCATAGTGTTTGCGCATGTTCACCTTGCGCTCGAGGTCGGCGATGATCGCGGGCGCGAAGTCGACGTCGTAGAGCTCCTGGCAGCTGCCCAGCCCGCCGGGGCTGAACACGTTGACCTCCATCAGCTTGTCCCCGACGATGTCCAGCCCGACGAGGAACATGCCGTCGGCCACGAGCTTGGGCCGGACCGCGTCCACGAGGGTGCGCATCTCGTCGGTGATCTCCACCCTCTCGGCCTTGCCACCGGCGGACATGTTGGAGCGCAGGTCATTCGAGGTGTTGCGACGACGGAACGCCGCGATCCGCCCGTCCACGGCGAGGGGTTCGCCGTTCATCACGAACATCCGCACGTCGCCGTCCTTCGCGGCCGGCAGGTACTCCTGCGCGACGACGTAGCCGTCGCGGGCGATGGCCTCGATGATCTGGGTCAGGTTGGGTGACTCCTTCGAGTTCACCATGAACACCCCGGAGCCGCCGGAGCCCTGCAGCGGCTTGAGCACGGCCCTGCCGCCCAGGTCCGCCACGAACTCCTCGATGCGAGCCCGGTCCCGCGAGATGAGGGTGTTGGGGCGCACCGCCTCCGGGAAGTGCTGGAAGTACGCCTTCGAGAGCGCGTTGGCGAGCGAGAGCGGGTCGTTGACCACGAGCACGCCGCTGCTCGCGATCAGCTGCCCGAACGCCACGCCGGCGTTGTTGGCCCACGTGGCACCGCTGTCGTCGTCTGCGGGGTCGCTGCGCAGCATCACGACGTCGAACTCGTCCAGCGCGATGTGCTCATCGGTCTCCGGGCGCTGGACGTCGGCGAGGTAGCGCTCCAGGGAGCGGTACTTCTTGTCGCCGCCGGCCCGTGCCCGGGCCCGGAGGCTGCCGTCGGGCTCGTAGCCGAAGTCGCCCATCCCCATGATCCAGACCTCGTGGCCGAGGTTGGTGGCGCTCATGGCCAGCCTCGTGGTGGTGTAGACGGCGGATTCCGTCTCGATGTCGTTGACGACGAAGCCGAGTTTCATGGGGTTCCTTCTGGTCAGGGGACGAGGAGTGCGAGGTCGTCGACCTCCGCTGCCCGGCGGATGCGCTCGGGCGCGCGGGGGTCGTCGAGGTAGCGCGGGGTGACGCGCGCGGCCGCGACGAGCCCGCGACGGTGCAGGTCCTCCACCAGCGGCAGGTCGCGCAGGGAGAACTTGCCGAGGATGAACAGCTCCAGCGACCCGCCGCCCCGCACGTGCTCGAGGAGGTCGAGCAGTCCGCGGAGGTAGATCGCGTCCTTCGTGAAGCCGCCGGCGCGGTAGATCCGCATCACGGTGCTGAACGCCGTTCCCGCGGGCAGGCCCGCGGCGACGAGTTCCTCGTGGGCCTCGGCGAACGACGCCCCGCCCAGCATCGTGTGCACGGTGACGACGCGGGCGGCCAGCTGCCGCAGGCGGAATGACGTCAGGCCGCCGACGGCGATCTCCGCGATCACGGCGAGCCCCTCCTGGGTCTCGTCGTAGCCGGCGAGCCCGGTGCCCATCGTCGTGACCTGCTGCGCAGCGCCGTTGACCTGGGTGACGAGGTGCGTGCCCACCTCGTGCTGGATGAGCGCCTCGGCGCGCTCGCGGAAAATGCTGGCGTCGTCGCTGATGATCAGCGCGGTGCCCTGGCAGAGCACGCCGGAGACGTCGTCGCGGATCTCGGCGCGCATGCCCACGTCCGGGTCGGCCTCGCGGTAGGCGTCGATCTCCCGCTCGGCGAGCGCGAGGAACGCCGGTGCGTCGAGCCGCTCCCGGCTGCCGGCCTGCACGCGGACGCGGGAGAGCAGGTCCTCCGCCGTGGCGAGCAGGCCGGGGCTGACCGCGCCGTAGACCTCGACGGAGAGCTGCCGGAAGTCGTCGGTGCCGCGGGAGCGCAGCATGTCCACCTGCAGCTGCATCTCGCGGTGCTTGGCGCGCAGCAGGTGGCCGAGCGTCGCGTCCTCGACGGCGCCGACGTCGACCTTGGCGAGCGCGGCGTCCGCGACGTCGGGGTCGACGGTGAGCTCGCGGTAGGCGAAGCGGGGCTCGGGCTCCTCGCCGGCCAGGAAGCGCTCGCGGGCCTCGTCGGCGTCGATGGGCGTGATCTCCAGCAGGAACCGCACGCGCTCCGAGAGCTGGCTCAGCTGCTGGTCGATCGCGAGGTCGTCGGCGGAGAACGCGGCGCTCATCGGGGCACCTCGGCGAGCGCGGCCAGCACGGGAGCCTGCGTGGCGGTGAGTGCCTCCTGCAGCTGGCTGAGGTGCGCCTCGACGGGGCGCCCGCGCCACTCGTCCATGAACGTCTTCTTGAACTCCAGCGCCAGGCAGCACCCGATGCCGGGATACCGCTCGTGCACCCACTGCGCGAGCTGGCGGCCCTCGAACTTCACGTTCTCCCGCACGTCGACGCGGCTCCCGTCGGTGCGCTGGCGGCCCAAACTCTCCCGGAACGCGTCCACCACGGGCCGGAACCGGGGGTCGACGGTGCCCGTGCCGAGGTTGACCTCGGGGTTGTCGCGGCGGGGCTCGGGAGGCGCGTCCGAGCCGTCGCGGCGGTGGTTGTAGGAGTGCACGTCGTAGACGACGAACGGGCCGCGGGCAGCGAGCCTGTCGAGGTAGTTGCCGAGCTCGGCGTAGAAGGAGTCATAGATACGGAGGCTCTCCCGGGCGGCGTCGTCCGGCAGCTGTTCGTCCTCCCAGATCTCCAGGCCCCACGCGTCCTCCGGGCGGCGATACACGGCCTCGTCGCGCGGCCGGTTGAGGTCCACCTCGAAGCGGGAGCGGTGCACCACGACGAACGCCGGTGCGGTGGCGGCGAGCACGTCGGTGAACGGGTCCTCCTCGCGGAGCCGGGTGTCCTCGTCGAGCGCCATCTCCTCGGCGGTCTCCTCGCGCAGCCCGTGCCCGTTGTGGATCGCGGTCGCGACGAGCTGGCCCGACCACTGGCCGAGGAAGCTGAACGGTGGGTGCGTGTCGGAGGACATGATCAGTAGTGGCGTCCGTGGTCGGGGTGGCCCGGCTGCAGGCCGCGGGTGTCGAGTTTCACGTCGCTGCCGGCCCACCACAGGAAGCCGCGCAGGATCAGGGTGCCGTTCGAGCCGTCGCCCTGCGCCGCCTGGTCGATGTCGTTGCCCGCCATGATCGCGGTGGACTCGTCGACGATGCGCACGCCCGGCGGCACGTAGATGTCGTGGCCCCCCATGATGGCGTGCAGCTCCAGCACGACGACGGCGCCCGGCCCCATGGCGTCGCGGAGGTAGATGTTGTGGCCGCCCCACCAGGCGAAGTCGCGCATGCCGGGGGAGCCGGGTGCGAGCGTCAGGTCGCGGCCGCTCAAGACCGCGAAGCTGAACTTGCGCTCCTCGTCGAAGCGCGTCGGGACGTGCCCGCGAGGGGCGGTGGCGGGGGTGGGGGAGTGCGGGCGCCCGACGATGTGCTGGCCCTCGGGGAGGTCGTCGACGATCCCGCCCAGCTCGTCGGTGTACCGGGCGCCGAGCACGCGGTCCTGGCGTTCCTCGGCCTCCTCGATGTCGAGCCGTCCGGCCGCGTACGCCTCCTGCACGATGCGCAGCACGGCATCGCGTTCCTCGTCGCTCGCGCGCATCCGTCTGCGGCGCTCGATCTCGCTCATTGTTCCAGTGTAGGTGGCGCCGGGGCCGGTCTTGTTGATTGAGCAGCGCCGGGACGGAGTCCCTGCGCGCGGTCGAAATCATCCGCAGGTTTCGCTGGGGCTGGGTTCCTGCGCGGGCTGCAGGTGATTTCGACCATCGCGGAGCTCGTTCCTCGCGCCGCGAGCTCAATCAGCAAAGAGGCGTGGGCGGGCGTTCCTTGTTGGTTCCTGCGCGGGCTGCAGGTGATTTCGACCCTTCGACCATCGCGGGTTCGTTCCTCACCGCGAGCTCAGGGACCGCCCTTCGCGGAGCTCGTTCCCTTCGACCATCGTGCAGCGACTCCGTCGCGGCACGAGCTCAGGAACCACCTCGCGCCGCGAGCTCAATCATCGAAGAGGTGGCGTCTTTTGTCGATTGAGCAGCGCCGGGGGCTCCGGGGTTTTGTTGATTGAGCTCGCCCGCGACGGAGGAGCTGGCGATGGTCGAAATCAACCCGGAGCTGCGCTGGGAGCTGCCCAACCATCGAGAGGGGCCCGGGTCAGGCGGTGTCGCGGATGTTCAGCGTCACCGGCAGGATCCGCGGGGACCTGGTGGTGCCGTGGTCGATCAGCTCGGTGACCATCTGCGCCGCCTCGCGCCCGAGCTGCACCGCCGGGTTCGCGATTGTCGTCAGCCCCAGCGACTTGGCGACGCTGAAGTCGTCGAAGCCCACCACCTTGACGTCCTCGCCGGGGCGCAGCCCGCGGGCGTGGAGCTCGCGCAGCGCTCCCTCGGCCATGTGGTCGGACGCGACGAACAGGGCGTCGACGTCGGCGGCATCCAGGAGCTGGGCGGCGCAGAGCTGGCCCGACTCCTGCGAGAAATCTCCCTCGGCCACCATCGCCTCCAGCCCGGCCGCAGCGATGCTCCGACGGAACCCGTCGAGCCGATCGGTGGAGGCATTCATGTCAAGCGGGCCGGTGATGGTGGCGGGGCGTGCGACGCCCAGCGAGACCAGGTGGGCGCCGGCCAGCTGGCCGCCCCGGAAGTTGTCGGTGTCGACGGTGTGCATCTGCACCCGCTCGGTGTCGACCGCCAGCGGTGCGCCGAGGAAGACCGACGGCAGCGGGAGGTCGACGACTGCCCTCGCCAGGCCGTCGGAGCGGTGGTGCGACATCACGATCACGCCCGCGACGCCGCCTGCCAGCAGGAACTGGATGGTGGCCGTCGGCCGGCCCGTCGTCGGGGCGAACGCCATCACCAGCTGCATCCCGGTGGGCTCGAGCCCCGCGGAGATGCCGGAGACGGCGAGGCCGAAGAACGGGTCCGAGAAGACCCGCTCGTCGGGCTCCGGCACCACCAGCGCGATCGTGTTGGTGGTGCCCGAGGCGAGCACGCGCGCCGCGCTGTTGGGCACGTACCCCAACTCCGCGACGGCCTGCTGCACCCGGGCGACCGTCGTCGACGAGACCCCCGTGTCCTGGCGCACGACGCGGGAGACCGTCGCCCGGGAGACCCCCGCGGCGCGGGCCACATCCTCCAACGTCGGACGTTGCATCGTGCTCCTTATCGGTCCTGCGCGGCGATCACGTCGCGGTAATACAGCGCCGAGGCCTTCGGCGTGCGTTCCAGTGTCTCGTAATCCACGGCGACGATACCGAATCGTTTCTCGTATCCCCACGCCCATTCGAAGTTGTCCAGCAGCGACCACACGAAGTAGCCCCGCACGTCGGCGCCCTCCGCGATGGCGTCGTGGACTGCCTCCAGGTGCTGGCGCACGTAGTCGACGCGGCCCCGGTCGTCGACGAAGCCGTCGGCGTCCGGCACATCCTGCATCGCGCAGCCGTTCTCGGTGACGTACAGCGGGATTCCCGCCGGCGCGCCGTACTCCTCGTGCAGCCGCACCAGGAGCCGGCGGAGGCCGTCGGGCTGGATCTCCCACTCCATGTCCGTGCGCGGCAGACCGCGGGAGACGAACTCCACCCACTCCGAGCCGATGTTCGGGTTACCCGTGCGCATCCCGTTGGCCTCCGGCGAGGCCGCGGGTCCGCCGTCGGGCCTCCCTGTGACCGCAACGCCGTTGTAGTAGTTCACGCCCAGGAAGTCGATCGGCGCGCTGATCACGGCCAGGTCGCCGTCGGCTATGTGCTCGTCGAGGCCCAGGTGGGCGATGTCCTCCAACACGTCCGCCGGGTACTCGCCCCGGAACACCGGGTCGAGGAAGAACCGGTTCTGCAGGCCGTCGATCCGGCGCGCCGCGTCCCGGTCGGTCGCGGACTCCGGGTCCGAAGGGTCCGCGACGGTGAAGTTCAGCGTCGTGCCGACCCGCGACCCGTCGGGCAGGGCCGCACGCAGCGCCTGCACGCCCAGCCCGTGGGCGAGGTTCAGGTGGTGTCCCGCGGCGGCGGCCTCGCGCGGATCGGTGTGCCCGGGGGCGTGCTCGCCGCCCGCGTACGAGAGGAACGATGAGCACCACGGCTCGTTCAGCGTCGTCCAGTCGTGCACCCGGTCGCCGAGCGCGAAGGCCATCCGGTCGGCGTACTCGGCGAACCGGTAGGCGGTGTCGCGGTTCGTCCAGCCGCCGGGGATCGCGGCCGGCAGGTCCCAGTGGTAGAGCGTGGGCCAGGGCCGGATGCCGCGCTCCAGCAACTCGTCGACCAGGCGGGAATAGAAGTCGATGCCGGCCGGGTTGAAGTCGGCGTCGTCGGGGCGGACCCGGGACCACGAGATCGAGAAGCGGTAGCCCCGCAGCCCGATCTCCTCCATCAGTGCGACGTCGGAGGGCATGCGGTGGTAGTGGTCGCAGGCGACCGCACCGTCGTCGCCGCCGACGATCGCGCCCGGCTGGCGGCAGAACACGTCCCAGATGGAGTCCCTGCGCCCGTCCTCGTGGGCGGCGCCCTCGATCTGGTAGGCGGCCGTGGCGGCCCCCCAGATGAAGTCCTTGTTGAATCGACGTGCGGTCATCCCTTGACAGCTCCTTGCATAATGCCGGCGACGAGTTGGCGCCCGGCGACGATGAACACGAGGACGAGCGGCAGCGTCGCCACCACCACGCCCGCCATGATGAGTGAGTAGTCCTTGAAATAGGACGCCTGCAGCAGCTGCAGGGCGACGGGCAGCGTCGGGTTCGACGAGCCCAGCACGATGAACGGCCAGAAGAAGTTCGTCCACGAGCCGACGAACGTGAACAGCGCCAGCATCGCGGCCACCGGTCGCGCGGCCGGGAGCGCGACGGAGATGAACGTGCGGATCATGGACGCGCCGTCGACGCGGGCCGCCTCGATCAGTTCGAACGGCAACGCCTCGCGCAGGTACTGCGTCATCCAGAACACCCCGAACGCGGTCACCATGCCCGGCACGATCACGGCCTGGAGCTTGCCGATCCAGTCGAGGCGGGCCATCACGATGAACAGCGGCACGATGCCCAACTGCGTGGGGACGGCCATCGTCGCGATCACGAACACGAGCAGGCCCTCGCGTCCGCGGAAGCGGAGCTTCGAGAACGAGAAGCCCGCCAGCGTCGCGAAGAACACCACGGACAGGGCGGTGACGCAGGACACGATGATCGAGTTGGCGAGCGCCTGCCAGAACTTGATGTCCGAGCTGATCACGCGCGCGATGTTGCTGAAGAGGTTGTCCCCGGGGATGGGGGAGGGGATGGGGTTGCGCGCGATCGTCGCGGCGTCCGAGGAGGCGAGTAGCACGGTGAAGTAGAACGGGAAGAACGAGATCAGGAGCACGATCGCCAGGAAGAGGTAGGTCTTCCATCCCGGGCGGCGCGAGTCGCCGACCGCGCGACGTCGCACGGTCCTCGCGGCCCCCTTGCCGACGAGCTGGCGGGCCATCGGGGAGGACATGGGGCTGCTCATTTGCGGGCTCCCTTCGTGCCGGAGGATGCGATGCGGCGCGTGATCGCGAAGTTGACCAGCCCGATCGCGACGATGATGAGGAACAGCAGCCAGCTCACGGCGGCCGCGCGCCCGAAGTTCATCTGCGTGCCCCAGCCGAGCTCGTAGATGTACATCGTAAGCGTCATCCACTGCCGGTCAGGCCCGCCGAGGCCGAGCGTGTCGTACATGCGCGGCTCGTCGAAGATCTGCAGCCCGCCGATGGTGGAGGTGATGACGACGAAGATGATCGTCGGGCGCAGCATCGGGATCGTGATGGAGAAGAAGGTGCGCCAGCGGGCGGCGCCGTCGACGATGGCCGCCTCGTAGAGCTCGCGCGGGATGGCCTGCATCGCGGCCAGGAAGATGAGGGTGTTGTAGCCGGTCCAGCGGAAGTTCACCATCGTCGAGATGGCGACATGCGACGCGAACGCGGAGGAATGCCAGCCGATGCCGTCGATCCCGACGGCGCCCAGCAGCGCGTTGAGCATGCCGGACTCGTCTGCGAACAGCTTCGAGAAAATCAGGGAGACCGCGACGGGCGCGACGACGTAGGGCAGCAGCACGCCCATCCGCCAGAAGGTGCGGGCGCGCAGGTTGGTGTCGAGCGCGTAGGCGATCACGATCGCCGCGATCACCTGCGGTACGGAGGAGAGCAGGAAGATGGAGAACGTGTTGCGCAGGGCGACGGTGAAGCGCGGCTGGCCGAGCACGTCGGTGAAGTTCTGCAGCCCGACGAATGCGCCCTGGCCGCCGATCAGGTGCCACTCGTGCATGGAGACCCACGCGGTGTAGGCCAGCGGGAAGAGCCCCACGACGGCGAAGAGGATGAAGAACGGACTGATGTAGAGGTACGGCGACGCTTTCACGTCGAAACGGCTCAGCCGTTGCTGCCAAGTGAGTCGATGCATGTCTGCTCCCTGCGAAGAGGGGGCCGGTCGCCCGGCCCCCTCGGATCGCGTGCTTACTCCAGACCCAGGGCGTCGAAGGCGACCAGCGCCTTCTCCCACGACGAGTCGGCGTCGTCGGTGCCGGCGCTGTCCACGCGGTTGAGCGCGTCGGTCATGATCTCGGCCATGGCGAAGTAGTTCGGCCCCTTGAACGGCTGCACGGTGATCGCCTCGGCGCGGTTGGCGAGGATCTGGCCCGCCGGCGCGTTGTTGAAGAACTCGTGCGTGAAACCGGTGAGCGCCGGATCACTCAGGGCGTCGACCTGCGACGGGAAGGTGCCCTTCGCCTCGAACGCCTTGATCTGCTGCTCGGGTGCGGTCAGCCATGCGGCGAGCGCCTTGGCCTCCTCGGGGTGCTCGGTCTGGTCCGGGACGGTCAGGTACGAGCCGCCCCAGTTGCCGCCGCCGCCGGGGAAGACGTCGGCGATGTCCCAGCCCTCGACGCCCTCGGCGTTGCCGGCGATGATGCCGAGCATCCAGCCGGGGCAGAGCATCGTGGCGAAGGAATCGTTCTGGAAGCCGTTGGTCCAGTCCTCGCTCCACTGCTCGTTGCCGGCGGAGAGGTCGGCGTCGAGCGCGGCCATGATGTCGTCGTAGATCCCCTTCATCTCGGTGTTGTCCGCGAGCGGGATGACGGTGCCGTCGAGGTTCTCGAACGGGGTCTCCAACTGGTTGGCCATGCCCTGCCAGGTGGCGCCGGCCGAGTCGAACCATGCGGCGTCGGAGCTGGCGACGAAGTCGCGCCCGACGTCGAAGTACGTGTCCCAGTCGCCCTCGAGGAGTGCGGCGACCTCGTCGCGGTCGGCCGGGAGCCCGGCTGCCTCGAAGAGGTCGGCGCGGTAGCAGACGGCCTCGGGCCCGATGTCGGTGCCGTAGCCGATGAGTTTGCCGTCGTCGGTGGTGACGGCGGCAGTCTTCCAATCGAACCAGCGGCCCTCGACCTCGTCGCTCGCGAGATCGACGAAGCGGTCCGGGTACTGCATCAGTTCGGGCAGCCAGTCGACCTCGATGCCCTCGATGTCAGCCAGGCCGGAGCCGGCGGCGAGCCGGGTGTTCATGTTGTCGCGGGCCTCGTTGGAGGTGGCGGCCTTGCGGTGCTCGACGGTGATGCCGGGGTTGTCGGCCTCATACTCCGCGAAGAGGTCCTCGTAACCGAATTCGTTGAACGTGGCGACGACGAGGGTGATCTCCTCGCCGCCCGCTCCTGGGTCGGCGGTGGTGCCCGGGTCGTCGGCGCCGTTGTCGGTGCCTCCAGAGCAGCCCGCGACGAGTACGCCGGCGCACGCCAGCGCGGCAAGGGTGCGGATGGGATGTCGCACAATAACTCCTTTGTCTTGCGGTGAGAGCGCTCTCATTCTTGCTGACAAGAGATAGAGAGCGCTCTCATCGGGGTGGCTTCAGAGTACATCCTGCGCACCCCGGGCGCAATACCCGGGGGCGAATTGGTGGGGGCCTACTGGGAGGGACGCAGCAGCGGGTAGAGGATCGTCTCGCGGATGCCGGAACCCGTCAGCAGCATGATGACGCGATCGATGCCGATGCCGAGACCGCCCATCGGGGGCACGCCATATTCGAGCGCCTCGATGAAATCGGTGTCGAGCTGCATCGCTTCCGGATCACCGGCCGCCGCCAGCAGCGACTGTTCGGTCAGCACCTCGCGTTGGATCACGGGATCGATCATCTCCGTGAACCCGGTGCCTCGTTCCATGCCGCCGATGATGAGGTCCCACGCCTCGATCAGGCGCGGCTCGTCGGTGCGTCGACGCGCCAGCGGCTGTGCCACGGCGGGATAGTCGCAGACGAAGGTGGGCTGGATCAGCGACGGCTCCACGAGCGCCTCGAACAATTCCAGCACCAGCTTGCCGTCGGTCCACTTCGGATCCACCTCGATGTCGTGCTGGGCGGCGATCCCGGACAGCTCGGACAGCGGGGTGTCGACGGTGATCTCCACGCCCGCGGCCTCCGAGACCGCCGGATACACCGACAGCCAGCGCCAGTCGCCGTCCAGATCGATGAGGTGTTCGCCCACGGTGACCTGCCGCGTTCCGAGTTCGTCCGCCACCGCGAGGATGATCCGCTGGGTCAGTTCCGCGATGGACTTCTGGTCCCCCCACGACTGGTAGGCCTCCAGCATCGTGAAC
>JAAYZP010000267.1 GCA_012514785.1 Propionibacterium sp.
ATGTCCGGGGACTTCGAGCTGGCGATCGAGCACGGCGCGACGATGGTGCGCATCGGCACCGCGCTCTTCGGCCCCCGCCCGACGACTGACGGCTAAGGGTGTCGCGTGGGCTGCCTTCTTTGATGGTTGAACAGCGAGCGCCAGCGAGCGTCCGTCGAAACCACCCCGGACCAGCGCAGGAACCTGGTCTCCGCGGAGACTGACGGTGATTTCGACCGGCGCGCAGCTCCTGCGTCGCGGCGCTGGCTCAATCAGCAAGGCCCATTGATGGTTGAGCCTGACTCTTTGATGGTTGAGCCGTCGCCGGGACGGAGTCCCTGCGGCGGGGTCGAAACCACCCCCGACCAGCGCAGGAACCCGATCACCGACCACGAAAGAAGCTCGTCGAAAGCATTTTTCGGGTCACCCCTGTTTCCGGGAAAAACTTGTCAGAGGTGACCCGTAGTGTTCTTGGTATGACGACGACGAACCTACCCACCTCGGCCGCGGAAGCCTTCGCAGCCTTGGACCACGCGCGTCAGCAGAAGCGCGCGGCCGAGGTGGCCGAGACCCTCGCCATCGCGGCCGCCGCCGACTTGTATGACATCGACCGTGTCCGGGTCTGTCCCGACCTCGAACAACTCGTCCCCTACGGCGCCGACGGCACGCCTCGGCTGGGGGAAGGACTGGCGATGGAAGTCGGCGGCATCCTCGGCATCTCGCCGTCCAACGCCATCGCGATGATCGGCGAGGTCCTCGACCTCCGCCACCGCCACCCAGCCCTCTGGGAAGCCTTCCTCACCGGCGAAGTGTGGTTCTGGCAAGCCGCCAAGATCACCCGCGAATGCTCCCAACTCACCCCCGAAGCCGTCGCCACCATCGACCATCACACCCGCATCGCCTTCCAGATGGGGATGCGCTGGACCCAGATCATGTACCGGTTGCCGGCCTGGATCATCGAAGCCGACCCCGAGAAGGCGCGGGAGAAAGAACGGCAGGCCCGGGAAGCGCGCTACGTGCGCCTCGGGAAACTGGTCGATGGTTGCACCGACCTGTATGGGAAACTCGACGGCGCCGACGGGATCGCGCTCGACGAAGCCCTGGATGCGATCGCGAAGACCCTGCCCGAGGAGGAGGGGTCGTGGGAGGAGCGTCGCGCTACGGCGGTCGGGATCCTGGCTCGTCAGGCTTTCGGCCAGGATCAGCTCTCCGCCGACGTCATCGTCCACCTGCCTGCGGATGCCGTCACCACCCCCGACGGCCGTGCCGCCACCGTGGAGGGCTGGGGCGCGTTCCTGGCAGAGCGCCTCCCGGAGTTCCTCAAGGACCTGAAGCTCACCATCCGCCCGATCATCGACCCCACCACGATGCCCGCTACAGACCAGCATGATCCGCCGGCGGCGATGCGGCTGGCGATGCAGATCCGCAACCCCTTCGACGTCGCCCCCTACGGCACCCGCGCCGCCCGGTACTGTGATGCGGACCACACCGTCCCCTACCGGGCAGGCTGGCTTGGCCAAACCCGGCTCGGGAACCTCGGACCACTCTCACGCCGGGCGCATCGGGCGAAGACCTTCGGCGGCTGGCAACTCGTCCAGTCAGGCGAGGACGGGATCTTCCACTGGCGCTCCCCGTTCGGCTATGAGTACCTCGTCACCGCGTTCGGCACCACGCGGCTGCGCACCCCGGTCCCGCCGCCGGCGCCGGAGGAGCGATGGTG
>JAAYZP010000268.1 GCA_012514785.1 Propionibacterium sp.
GTCACGCCCTTCGGCGGCGGGTAGTGCCCGCGCCGCTGGAGCACGTCGGCGCGGTTGACCCCGGCCGCGACGGTGCGCACCAGGACCTCACCGGGGCCGGGGGAGGGTTTCGGGACGTTGCCGATGGTGAGCGCCGACGCGTCGCCGGGCTCGTGTACAACTACAGCCTTCATCATGCCTCCCACAGTGCCACATCCGGCCAGGCCAGTCGTCTCGGGGCGAGGAAACGTCGCTCGCTCCCGTCCACCGGATCGACGAACCCGAGTTCCACCGCCACCAGCCCCAGCGGCGACGAGAAATCGTCGATCGGGGTGCGTACCACCTCGGGATAGAGGGGGTCGTTCAGGAGGGGGATGCCGAGCTCCAGGAAGTGCATCCGGATCTGGTGCGTCTTGCCCGTGATCGGCCGCACCTCGTAGCGGCCCCAGCCGTCGTGCTCCTCGACGAGCTCGATGTCCGTGTGCGCGTTCGGCTCGCGGTCCAGCCGTTCCGCTTGCAGCACGCCCACCTCCTTGACGAGGTGCGACGACACCCGCCGTGGGAACTCGAGACCCGGGTCGACCGGCGCCATCGCCTCGTAGACCTTCGTCGTCGTCGGCTCCCGGAAGATCGAGTGGTAGGCGGCGCGCCACCGCTGCTCGGTGGTCATCAGCAGGACGCCCGCGGTGCCGCGGTCGAGCCGGTGCGCGGCGGAGAGCTCGGGCAGGTCGAGCTGCCGACGCCCCCGCACCACCGCCGACTCCACCACGTGCCGCCCGCGCGGGATCGTCGAGAGGAAGTGCGGCTTGTCGAACACGACGATGCGCTCGTCGCGGTGGATCACCGTCAGCTCGCCGGGGACCGGGGCCTCGTCGCGCAGCTCGCGGTGGAACCAGACGAACGTGTGCGGCCGGTAGATCTCGCGCCCGGTCCAGGGGCGGCCTTCGGCGTCGACGAAGTCGCCCCGCTCGAGCATGCGGTCGACCGCCTCGCTGCCGGCGGGCCCGAGCTTCTCCAGGAGGAAGTCCCGCATCGTCGGCCACGGGAGGGCGTTGTCGGGGTCGCGGTCCGGGGTGCGGACCCAGGCGGCTTGGAGGCCGTGGCGCGGCGGCAAGGGGGACTTGGGAGGCATCAGGTGGCAGCCCCGGCCTCGTCGGCCTCGGCCAAAGCGCGCTCCCGCTCGATGTGGCTGCGTGCGTGCGCGATGGCATCGCTCATCGTCGTCAGCAGGTGGTTGCGGTGCCTCAGCGACGGGATGATTCCGCCGCGCTGCGCAAGGCGCTGGTGGCGGGCTTGGATGCCCTTCACCAGCACCGTGATGCCGCGGCGCTCCAGCACCGAGACCAGCTCGGCGAGTACCCGGGCACCGGAGGAGTCCATGAACTGCAGCTGCGAGAGCCGGATGATCACGACGCTCACTTTGTCGATGTCCTCCAGCGTCGTGAGGATGCGGTCGCCCACGCCGAAGAACATCGCGCCGTCGACGCGGATCAGCGCGATCCGGTCGTCGCCCGACTGCGCCGGACCCGGCAGCTCCTCGCGCTGCACCCGCGACATGCGCGACAGCGTGCGCAGGGCGAAGAACGCCGTCGCCGCGATGCCGATGCCGACGGCCACGACGAGGTCGAACGAGATCGTGATCAGTGCGGTGAGCGCGAAGATGCCGGCGTCGGAACGCGACGAGCGGATGACGTTCTTCGCCACGCGGAAGTCCACCATATTGATCGCGGTGACCATGAGCACGCCGGCCAGCGCCACCATGGGGATGCTGGAGACGGCGTCGGCTGCGAGGTACACCACCCCGGCCAGGAACGCCGCGTGCACGATCGCTGCCATCCGTGTCCGCGCGCCGGAGCGGATGTTGACCGCCGTGCGCGCGATCGCGCCGGTGGCGGGCATGCCGCCGAAGAAGCCCGAGGCGATCGACGCCAGCCCCTGGCCGAACAGCTCGCGGTCGCCGTCGTACTTGCCCGTGTCCGAGATGCCGGAGGCGACGCGCGCGCTCAGCAGCGACTCGATCGCCGCCAACGCCGCGACGGCGAACGCCGGGGCCAGGAGATCCTGCAGCAGGCCGAAGTCGAAGTAGGGCATCGTCGGGGCCGGCAGCGACTCGGGCAGGTCACCGATGCGCGCGAGCGGCGCACCCGTCAACTCCACCACGACGGTCACGATGATGATCGCGATGATCGAACCCGGGATCAGCGGGTGGATCTTCGGCATCAGCATCATCACGGCCATCACGAACGCGACGGCGAGCAGCGCCCACGCGACCGCCGGCCACTCGACCGTCGGGATCGACTGGATGGCCGCGACGAGCGCGTTGCGGGACTCGCCCGGCTCCGTGCCGAGTGCGGACGGCACCTGCTGCAGGAAGATGATCGCCCCGATGCCGAGGGTGAAGCCCTCGATCACCGGCCATGGGATGAACGACACCACCCGACCGAGCTTCAGGATCCCCGCGGCCACGACGATAATCCCCGCCATCACCGCCACCAGCGGCAGCGCGCCCGCCCCGTGCGTCACCGCGATCGGCGCCAGCAC
>JAAYZP010000269.1 GCA_012514785.1 Propionibacterium sp.
GTAGATGAACAGCACGACGAGCGCGCCGATGATCGAGGTGATCAGGCCTGCGATGGAGAAGATGGAGGTGTAGCTGCTGTCGAGGAGCATGCCGCCGAGGAAGCCGCCCACGAAGGCGCCGACGATGCCGAGGAGCGCGGTGGCCCAGAAGCCGCCGCCCTGTTTGCCGGGCATGATCGCCTTCGCGATCGAGCCACCGATGAAGCCGATGATGATGTACGCGATGATGTTCCAGATCATGTTTGTAAGTGTGCACCCTGGCCGGGCCAGATGAAAATCTGCCCGCGTGGCGCGCTGCTAGTCTCGGGGCATGGAATTCCTTCGTCTCCTGCTCCTCCTCCTGCACCTCGTCGGTTTCGCTGCCCTCTTCGGTGGCGCATTCGTCCAGCTCAAGGGCCCGAAGCGGGTGATCAACCCCGCGATGTGGCACGGGGCGCTGACGATGCTGGTCTCCGGCCTGCTGCTCGTGGGTGCCCTGGAGATGGGTGGGGCGGACGTGAACCACATGAAGATCGGGATCAAGCTCGTCGTGATGATCGCCGTGTTCGTGATGGTGCTGCTGCAGCGCAAGAAGGAAGCGGTCAGCCCGGGCATGTTCTTCGCGATCTTCGGGCTGACGTTCGTCAACGCCGCCATCGCGGTCTTCGTCTGAGCGGAGCGCCCCGGCGGGCCGCACCGTCGGCGTGAACGTCAGAAGATGGGCCGCCAGGGGCTGAGGAAGATCTCCGTCAGCTTCGCGAACCACGACCGCTCCTGCCACGCCTCGAGCTTCAGCTCGTAGGTGTTCGACTGGTCCATCTGGAAGACCTTCTCCATGTGCTCCGCGGCGTCGACGTTGGTGATGTCGAGATTGACCTCGTAGTTGCCGGCGAGGCTCAGCCGGTCCAGGTTGGCGGTGCCGATCGTCGACCAGGTGCCGTCAATCGTGGCGGTCTTCGAGTGCACCATCGCGTCCTGGTACAGGAATAGCCGGATGCCCCCGCGCAGCAGCCGCGTGTAGAAGCCGCGGGACAGCCAGTCCGCGACGACGTGGTTGGAGCGTTCGGGCACGATGATCCGCACGTCGACCCCGCGCCGGGCCGCATCCTTCAGCGCCGAGACGAGGTCGTCATCGGGGATCAGATAGGCGTGCGTGAGCCAGATCCGGTCCGTCGCGCGGTCGATCGCCTCGAGGTACATGTTGCGGATCGGGTAGACGGTGATCCGAGGGGTGTTGCGGTGGAGCCGGATCTTGCCGAACCAGCCGCGCTCGGGGTTGCCGCGGATGATGGTGTGGTTCTTGCCGCGGTGCCCGTTCCAGAAGTCGATGTAGGCGTTGTCGAGTTCCGCGACGCTGGGCCCGACGAGGCGGGCGTGCGTGTCGCGCCAGCCGGTGGCGTAGAGCGAGCCGATGTTGTAGCCGCCCAGGAACCCGACCTTGCCGTCGACGGTGAGCACCTTGCGGTGGTTGCGGCCCCAATTCTTCGGCCTCCACGTGAACAGCGGGAAGCGGAGCGTGTGCACGTGCTTCGGGAAGCGGTAGAAGCCGGCGGGGACCACGAGGTTGCCGAACGCGTCCCAGCAGACGTAGACGTCGACGCCGCGGTCGGCCGCGCGGATGAGCGCGGCCTTGATGCGCTGGCCCCAGTCGTCGGACTTCCAGATGTACGTCTCGAAGAACACCGTGTGCTGGGCGTCGTCGATGGCCTCGACCATCGCGTTGAAGAGGTACTCGCCGTACGTGTAGACGGTGAGCTCGTCGTCGTCGATCATCAGCGGCTCGGGCGTGGACACCGGGAATCGGGTGGCCTTGCGCCGCTTCTTCCGGAACGTCTCGGCCGCGGTGAGGGCGATCATCACGAC
>JAAYZP010000270.1 GCA_012514785.1 Propionibacterium sp.
CAGCAGATACGCGTTCCAGGACCCGACGAACGCGAGCACCCCCACCGTGATCAGCCCGGGCCCGGACAACGGCACGACGATGCGGCTGAACACCCGCATCCGGCTCGCGCCGTCGATGAACGCGGCCTCCTCGATCTCCGCCGGGATGGCCTGCAGGAACGGCCGCAGGATGACGATGGTCATCGGCAGCGCGAACGCGGCCTGCGGGAGCGCGATGCCCCACCACGTGTTGCTGAGCCCGAGGTCGCGGCTGATGATGATGAACAGCGGGATCACCGCCACCGTCGCGGGGAACAGCAGCCCGGCGACGAAGATCATGTACAACGGCTCGCGGAAGCGGAACCGGTAGCGCGCCAGCGGATACGCGGCCATCAGCCCGAAGACGACGACGAACGCCGTCGTGATCAGCGCGATCGCCACCGAGTTGACGGCGTAGCGCCAGAACATCGGGTTCTGCAGCACGCCGGCGTAGTTGTGCCACACCCACGGGTCCGGCAGCCCCGACGGGTCGGCCGCCAGCTGCGCGTTCGTGCGGAAGCCGCCCAGGACCGAATAGAGCACGGGGCCGAGCGTCATCGCCGCCACGACGAGCGCCAGCAGGTAGACGACCGTGCGGTTGATACGTCGTCGGATCATCGTCGCCTCCTCGTGGGCCGGGGCGCGTCGTCGCGCATGAGGATCCGCTGGTAGGCCAGCGCCATCACGAGCGCGATGAGGAACAGCACGACGGAGGCGGCGCCGGCGATGCCGTAGTTGGAGCGTCGGGTGCCCTCGTTGATCAGGAAGACCGCCATCGTCGTCGTGGCGTTCGCCGGCCCGCCCTTGGTGAGGATCCAGACCATGTCGAACAGCTGCAGCGAGCCCACCATCGACAGGAACGCCCACGTCTTCAGCGTCGGGCCCAGCATCGGGATGGTCACGTACCGCAGGCCCTGCCACCAGGACGCGCCGTCGATCGAGGCCGCCTCCTGGATCTCCTCCGGGATGCCCTGCAGCCCGGCGAGGATCAGGATGATCGCGAGGCCCAGGTACTTCCAGGTCAGCACGACGATCACCGTGCCGAGCGCGTACTCGGGCGTGCCCAGCCAGCCCTGCGCCGGACCCGACAGACCGATCGCCCCCATCAGCGAGTCGAACACGCCGTAGCGCGGCTGCAGCAGCTGATACCACACCACGCCCGCGATGACCTCCGCGAGCACGTACGGCACGAACACGACGGTGCGCAGCACCCCGCGGCCCTTGATCCGCTGGTTGAGCAGCAGCGCGATCGCCAGCCCCAGGGGCAGCTGGACCGCGATCGAGGCGACGACGATGATGAGGTTGTTACCCACCGCGCCGAGGAACACGTCGTTGCTGAGCACCGAGACGTAGTTGGCCAGGCCGACGAAGTCGACCATCGGGCCCAGGCCCTTCCAGCGGTACAGGGAGAACTCCACAGCACGCAGCATGGGCCACACCACGAACATCGCGAACAGGATGAGTGCGGGCGCCGTGAAGAGGATGATCTCCAGCGCCATCGTGCGATGGCGACGGCGCCTGGATCGGCCGCCGGGCGGTCGGGGGAGCCGGCCGCCCGGCGTCGATGCTTCGACGGACGCCGCGAGAGCGTCCGTCATTATCGCTCCGCGTCCGCCGCTGCCTGCGTGGCGTCGACGATGTCCTGCGGCGACGCCTGGCCCGCGAAGGCCAGCGCGATCGCGTCGTTCATCGCGCCGCCGATGGAGGTGCCGAAGGCGGTGTCGAAGTACAGCTGGACGTAGGG
>JAAYZP010000271.1 GCA_012514785.1 Propionibacterium sp.
CAGGACACGGCGCTCACGGCGAAGTTCGCCGACGAGTTCGTCGAACTCCTGGAGGACCTCCCGGAGGGGCGCGAGGTCGTGGCGGCGCTGCGCCCGGCGGCCCCCGCCGCACGGGGGATGAGCGGCCCGCGCGCGGTCGCGTCCTCGGGCGTCTCGAACCAGAGCCTCGCCATCCTCTCCGGCAAGGACATCGTCGTGCCTCGCGGGGTGACCAGCTACCACCTCATGTCCTTCCTGGGCGGCGACAACGTCGATCTCACGCAGGCGATGGGGCCGGGCGTCGTGATGATCATCGAGGCCCAGTCCGTCCTCGGCGGGTCGACCATCACGGTCCCGCCGGGCGTGCTCGTGATCGACGAGGCCCAAGCCGTACTGGGCGGCAACACGGTCAAGCGCAAGGCCAAGGGCGACGGCTCCAACGGCACGCTCGTGCTCCGCGGCATCGCGATCCTCGGCGGCCACACAGTCAAGACCTAGTCGTCGGGGACGAACCGCAGCACTTCGCCCGGCTGGCACTCGAGCACCCGGCAGATCGCATCCAGCGTGGTGAAGCGCACGGCTTTCGCGCGCCCGTTCTTCAGCACGGCGACGTTCGCCGGTGTGATCCCGATCGCGTCCGCGAAGTCGCCCACAGACATCTTGCGCTTCGCCAGCAGGACGTCGATGTCCACGACGATGGCCATCAGACCACCTCCAGCAATTCCTCGTGCATCGTCGTCGCCGTCCCGAGGAGCGAACGCATCACGAGCATGAGCAGCACGAACACGACGCTGCCCGCCAACGCGCCCATCAGCCCCAGGAGCGCCGGGCCACCCGCCTGGATGACGAACTGCAGGTGCAGCATCACCGCCAACGTCAGTGCCGCCGCGACGACGCCCGCCCCGACCATCCACGCCACGCCGCGGCTGGCCCTCGCCGAGAAGATCTCGCGACGCTGCACCCGGGTCAGCAGCCACCACGTGGCCACGAGCACCACCTGGACGCATGCGAGTGCCAGCGCCGCAGCGATCACGTAGGGCCAGCGGAAGGCTGCCACCTCCGGGAACTCGCGGACCGCCTCGTCGGCGGCGATCGGCAGGATGAGGACCTGGCCGAACAGCACGCCGGCGAACAGCACGACGATGCCCCCGCGCAGCGCGAGGATAGTGAACTTCTGCATGTATCGAGTATCGGCCGATAGCTATCGAAAGTCAATAGGTTTGGGTGCAGCGGGGTTTGCGATACTGGAGCCATGGCGCACCTCCACACCGGCCCGAACGGGCACGACCTCACCGCTTCGGCCTTCATCTTCCGCGAGCGCGACGACGACGTCGAGGTGCTCGTCCACCTGCACCGCAAGCTCGGGCTGCTGCTGCAGCCGGGCGGGCACGTCGAACACGACGAGAACCCGTGGCAGGCGCTCGAGCACGAGCTTCGCGAGGAGACCGGCTACGCGCTCGACCAACTGCTCGTCCTGCAGCCGCTGCCACCGCTGGTGGGCCTGGTGCACGACAACCTGCACCCGACGCCGGCCCTGCTGAACACGCATGAGATCGGCACCGGCCACTTCCACACGGACCTCTGTTTCGCGCTCGTCGCCGACGATGCACCCCGCCACGCGATCGCCGAGGGGGAGTCGCTCGACCTGCGGTGGTTGAGCGTCGACGAGCTGGCCGCGGCGCCCGAGGCGCCCCCGGACGTGGTCGCGGAGGTGCGGATGCTCGTCGAGCGCGTGGTGCCGACGTGGCACCGGATCCCGGCCGGCGCCTGGCGCCTCGACTGAGCCGTCGGCGGACGCGGGGTCCCCTGCCGGAAAACCTCCCGAACGCGGAGAAACCTCCCGCGGACGGGAGGTTTCTCGTGTTCGGGGAGGTTTCGTGGTTTACCACAGGTAAACCGCGC
>JAAYZP010000272.1 GCA_012514785.1 Propionibacterium sp.
CGCGGCTTCGTCGGGGTGCGGGTGGGGCGTTCGGCCACCATGGCCGCGACCTCATCGAGGCGCCTCGTGATCGCGTCGCTCAGCATCAAGCGCTGCTGGCCGCGCTTGGACAGCTCGACGGCGAACGCCTCGTGCTCGTCGACCACGGCCGGGTCCTCGGTGAGCAGCATGGCGCCGGCCGAGCGGAGCAGCTGCCTGCCGCGGTCCACGTCACCCCCGCCGAACTCGGCGACGGCGTCGCGCAAGATCGGGTTGTCGTCGGTGACCTGCTCCGCGAGCAGCACCAGGTGGGCGCCCAGGATGCGCTCCTTGGATCGCGCGTGGGACTCCTCCGGGGAGAGCAGCTGCCGCTCCTCGGGAGCGGACATCGCCTGCGAGTCGAGCAGCTCGCGGCCGCGGTCCTCCGGCTCGGCGAGTGTGTCCTTCAGCGGGATGGCGCGGATGAACAGCGTGAACAGGAGCGTGAATCCAGCCATGAACGGCAGCACGAGGAAGACGTAACCCATCGCATCGGCGAGCGAGACGCGCAGCAGCGTCACCACCGCGTCGGGCAGGGCGGTGAGCTGCGACGGGCTGAGGACGACGTTGGGATCCAGACCGCCGTCGGGGATCTGCCCGGCCAGCTCGGGGGTGGTGCGGCGGCTCAACGCGGCCGCGAAGCCGGTGGCCATGATCGTGCCGGCGATGGCGGTGCCGAGCGTGTTGCCGATGTTGCGGAAGAACTGCAGCGCCGAGGTGCCGACGCCGAGGTCCTTGCGCTGCAGCGCGTTCTGGACGGCGAGCACGTAGATCTGGAAGCTCATGCCGTAGCCGAAGCCGACGACGGCCGTGGCCGCCGCCACCTCCCACCATCGCGTGTCGGCGGCGAGCTGCACCATGAGCAGGGCCCCGACGAGCTGGACGAACGCGCCGATCGCCGCGAACTGCTTGTATCGGCCGGTGCGGGTGGTGAGGTTGCCGACGACAATGCCCATCGAGAACAGCACGACGTTCATCGGGATCAGGATGAAGCCGGACATGGTGGCCGACTGCCCGAGCACTCCCTGCACGTAGACGGGCACGTAGATGAGGATGACCGTCATCGTCATGTTCATGAAGAACGCGGCCAGCGTGGAGAAGGTGAAGATCGAGTTGCGGAAGAGGTACATCGGCACGATGGGCTCCTCCGCGCGGCGCTCCACGAGCACGAACGCGATCCCGAAGCCGAGGCCGACGACGAGCAGCACGAGCACCTGCGGGTCGGCCCAGCCCATGGTGCCGCCCAGCGAGATGCCCAGCAGGGTCGAGGTGACGGCGACGGTCATCGTCGAGATGCCCGCGTAGTCGATCTTCGGCGGCACGGACTCCTCGCTGATCCGCAGGTACCGCAGGATGATCACGAGCGCCGCGAACCCCACGGGCAGCGAGATGTAGAACAGCCAGCGCCAGCTGGAGACGTCGGTGATCCAACCACCCAGCAGCGGACCCGCCACCTGCGAGGCGCCCATCACCGCGCCCATATAGCCCTGGTACTTGCCGCGCTGGCGGGCGGGGATGAGCACGCCGAGGATCGTCTGACTTAGTGGCATCAGGATGCCCATGCCGATGCCCTGAACCGTGCGGGCGAAGATCAGGAACCCGAAGCTCATCGCGAGCCCGGAGAGCACCGAACCCACCATGAAGACGATGAGGCCAAGGATGTAGAAGCGGCGCCTGCCGAAGATGTCGGAGAGCTTGCCGCTGATCGGCGTGACGACGGCGGAGACGAGCATCACGATGGTGGAGAGCCAGGAGTACCAGGCGATGCCGCCGAGGTCCGCGACGATGCGCGGGATGGCCGGGGCGACGATCGTCTGGCTGATGGAGGCGGTGAACATGCCGATCACCAGCCCGAAGTATGCCCAGCGGATGGATCGGAACTCGAAGTCGGGTCTCTCACTACTCACGACCGGACACCTTAGCCCCCTGCCGGGCACCGAAGGCCCCCGGGGACCGGGCGCGGATCGTCGACGTCACCCGCCCGGTGGGCGTGACGCCTGGCACCGCCGAGGCATATTATCGAGCCACACAATAAGGAGCCCCATGACCGGCACGAGACGCACGCCCACAGCAGCGCTCCTGACCGTGGCCCTCGTGGCGGCGGTGACGGGCTGCAGCACGATCCCCGCGGATTCCCGCGGCACGCTGGACCGCGTCCGGGGCGGGACCCTCGTCGTCGGAGTTTCGCCGCACGACCCGTGGACGACCGTCGAGGACGACGGCGGGGTGAGCGGCACCGAGGTCGAGCTGGTCGAGGGCTTCGCCGAGCGGCTCGGCGCCGACATCGAGTGGCGCGTCGACCCGGAAAGCGTGCTCGCCCACGCGGTGCGCAACTACGAGATCGACATCATGATCGGCGGCCTGACCGCGAAGTCGCCGTGGTCGAGCGAGCTCGCGCTCACGCGGCCCTACACCGAGGTTGTGAGCGACGACGGCGACCGGCAGAAGATGGTGATGGGCACCGTCAAGGGCGAGAACGCGTTCCTCGTCGAACTCGAGCGCCACCTCACCGAAGAGCACGGTGAGCTGTGATGGCCGGCCAGAAATTCACGGCGGGCTCCGGCCGCGACGCCCTGCCGCAGGAGCAGCACGAGATACTGCAGAAGGCCATCCGCCTCCAGTGGGTGACGCTCGGCGCGCTCGTCGTCATCATCACGATGATCGGGCTGGTCGCGGGGCAGTCGCAGGCGATGCGCGTGGCGTGGATCGAGGACATGCTCGCACTCCTGCCTGCAATCGCGTTCCTCGTCGCCACGCGGGTGATCCGCGTCGGCCCGTCGCGGCAGCACCCGTACGGGCACCACCGCGCGATCGGGGTGGCGCACCTGGTGGCGGGCGTGGCGCTGCTGTTCATGGGCAGCTTCCTGCTCATCGACTCCACGATCTCGCTGGTCATGGTGGACAAGGCGCCGATCGGGATCATGGTGCTCTTCGGGCAGGCGGTCTGGGCGGGCTGGCCCATGATCATCGCCATGCTGATCGCGATCCCCCCGATGGTGATCCTGGGCCGGATGAAGCTCAAGCTCGCGGAACAGCTGCACGACAAGGTGCTCTACGCCGACGCCGACATGATGAAGGCCGACTGGCTCACCGGCGTGGCGACCATCGTCGGCGTCCTCGGCGTCGGGATCGGCTGGTGGTGGGCGGACGCCACGGCGGCCATCGTCGTCTCCGCCACGATCGTGAAGGACGGCTGGGACAACGTCAAGAACGCCATCATGGGTCTGACCGACGCCCGGGCGATGCACTTCGACGACCGCGCCCCGCACGAGCTGACCTACGAGGTGGAGCGGGAGGTGCCGGAGGTGCCGTGGGTGCTCGAGGCCCGCGCCCGCGTCCGCGACGAGGGACACGTGTTCCACGTCGAGATGTTCGTCGTGCCGATGCCGGGATTCACGCCGACGACGGCGCACCTGAAGGCCGTGCGGCAGCTCATCGAGGGGCTCGACTGGAAGCTGCACGACGTCGTCGTGGTGCTCGTCGACGAGCTCCGGCCCGAGCAGGTGCCCGCGGAGTAGGTTACGACGGGAACTGCTGGCAGCCGCCGAGCACCACGAGCACGTACGGCGCGTGGGTCACGGTGGTGGCGATCGCGAACGCCACGAGCTGCGCGGTGAGGGCCGCGATCGGGACCCGCGCAACCGTGGTGTCCCCCGGCTCGCACAGGAACCGGATGCGCTCCGGCCCTGCCGCGTGCAGCATGGGGCTCAGCTGGCCGGCGACGGGCGCGGCCACACGCATGTCGCCGAGCTTGAGCAGCGCGCTCGCCAACGCCGGGGTGCCGGTCCGGTGCTTCGCCGACGTGTCGGCCGCGATCTCCAGGTAGTGCGGCACGGCATCGGCGATCGCCTTCGCGATCGGCAGCCAACGCAGCGGCTTGACGACCCCTTCGAG
>JAAYZP010000273.1 GCA_012514785.1 Propionibacterium sp.
ACGAGCGGATCCACCGCTCGAACCTCATCGGCATGGGTGTGCTCCCGCTGCAGTTCCCCGACGGCGAGACCGCCGATTCGCTGGGGCTGACGGGCGAGGAGACGTTCTCCGTCGAGGGCGTCACCGAGCTCAACGAGGGCCGCACGCCGAAGACCATGAAGGTCACGGCGGTGGACGCTGACGGCAAGGAGACCAGCTTCGACGCGGTCGTGCGCATCGACACCCCTGGTGAGCGGGGCTACTTCCGCCACGGGGGCATCATGCAGTACGTGCTGCGCAACCTGGCGAACGCCTGATCCACGCACGCAGCGGGCCGGTCCTCTTCGGGAGGGCCGGCCCGTTTCGTCGTCCTGGCGTCGACACGCCCGCTCTTGAATTTGTCAGGGGTGGGGCGTTCAATAGAACACATGTTCGATGATGAAGAAGTGATCCGTGTGTACGTCCCTCCGGGCTGGCCCGGGGGCGTGCGCCCGCCCGGTTCGCCCGGCTGGTTGAAGTCCGCCGAGGCGTTCCTGCTGGACGTCTCGCCGTCGGAGTACCGGGGGTACCCGGTGCTGCGACGCCACCCCGTCGTGCTGGCTCGCCTGGCGCACACGCACGTCGAGGCCCAGTTGGGGGCCACCCGGTCGGCTCTGGGCGCCGTGCGCGCCGACCTGGCGGACTACGTCGAGGCGCGGGTCGCGACGCAGGCGGTGGAGGTGATGCAGGTCGAGGAGGCGCGGCTGATCCGCTCGCTCCGCGGCGTGCACCTGGTGGAGGAGGCGCTGCACGATGTCCGGTTCGTGCCGAAGCTGTAGAGGATCGCGCCTGTGCAGCACTTTTTCCGTGTGGCGCCTATGATGAATCGCATGTCCATCCTCGATTCGATCGCCGGCCCCCGTGACTTGCGTGCTCTGTCGCGAGCGCAGATGGAACAGTTGGCGGACGAGATACGGGCATTCCTGATCACGAACGTGAGCCGTACCGGCGGGCACCTCGGGCCGAACCTGGGGGTGGTCGAGCTCACGATGGCGATCCATCGGGTGTTCGATTCGCCGCACGATCCGGTGATCTTCGATACGGGGCACCAGAGCTACGTCCACAAGATGCTGACGGGGCGTGCGGACAAGTTCGCCACCCTGCGCCAGAAGGGCGGCATCTCCGGCTATCCGGACCGTGCGGAGTCGGACCACGACTGGGTGGCCAACTCGCACGCCTCGACGGCGCTGTCGTGGGCGGAGGGTATGGCGAAGGGCTACTTCCTGCGGGGCGAGGACCGCACGGTGGTGGCGGTCGTCGGCGATGGTGCGCTCACCGGCGGCATGGCATGGGAGGCGCTCAATAACATCGCCGCGGAGCAGAACCTTCGGCTGGTCGTCATCGTCAACGACAACGGCCGCTCCTACACCCCGACGGTGGGCGGCCTGGCCAACCACCTCGCCGGGCTGCGCACGGATCGCCGCTACGAGGAGACGCTGAGCCTGATCAAGCGTGTGGTGAACAAGATCCCGTTCGTCGGGCGCCCCATGTATGACCTCATGCACGGCTTCAAGACCGGGGTGAAGGACGTCGTCGCCCCGCAGGACCTCTTCTCCGACCTCGGCATCAAGTACACCGGGCCCATCGACGGGCACGACATCGCGGCGCTCACCAACCACCTGGAGCAGGCGCGCCAATTTGACGGCCCCGTGATCGTGCACTGCATCACGGTCAAGGGCAAGGGATTCAAGGCGGCGGAGGAGCACGAGCAGGACCGGTTCCACGCCGTCGGTCAGATCAACGACATCACCGGCGAGCCGCTGTCGGCCACGGTGCAGGCCACCTGGACCGACGCGTTCGCCGAGGCCATGGTGCAGATCGGGGCGAAGAACCCGCGCGTGGTGGCGCTCACCGCGGCGATGCTGCACCCGACGGGGCTCTCGCGGTTCGCGGCCGCGTTCCCGGAGCGCACGTTCGACGTCGGCATCGCCGAGCAGCATGCGGTGACGTCGGCGGCGGGCCTGGCGAAGGCCGGGATGCACCCGGTGGTGGCGGTCTACTCGACGTTCCTGAACCGCGCGTTCGACCAGCTCCTCATGGACGTGGCGCTGCACGAGTGCGGGGTCACCCTGGTGCTCGACCGCGCGGGGGTCACCGGCAGCGACGGCCCGAGCCACAACGGCATGTGGGACATGTCGATCACGGGCATCGTCCCGACGCTCCAGCTCGCCGCCCCGCGCGACCAGCGGCGGCTGCAGGACGCGCTGGAGCGGGCGGTCACCGTCGACGATGCCCCGACGGTGGTGCGGTTCTCCAAGGAGCGCCTCCCTGACGAGATCCCGGCGGTCGTCACGCGCGGCAAGGGCGTCGAGGCGGTGGACGTGCTGCGGCAGGACGTGAAGGCCAAGACCCTCATCGTCGGCTATGGGCAGTTCGCCGGGCTCGCGCTGCAGGTGGGGGAGAAGTTGAGCGATCAGGGCGTGCCGACGACGGTCGCGGACCCGCTGTGGGCGCTGCCAATCAGCGGCGAGCTGATCGAGCTGGCGAGAGGCTTCGACCACATCGTCACCATCGAGGACAACCTCGTGGTGGGAGGTTTGGGTCACCGTCTGCGCGCCACGTTCGCGGAGGCGGGGGTGACGGCGACGATGCAGCACTTCGGCATCCCGCAGGAGTTCCTGCTCCACGCGAGCCGCTCGCAGGTGTTGGAGAGCATCGGGCTCACGCCGAAGGCGATCGCGCACAAGGTGCTCCCAGCGGTGCTGGGCAGCAACGGTGTCGGGTCCAGCCTCCGGGCGCAGCGCGCGCGCAGCTAGGCGCAGGTCGCGGCTGGTTTCGCTCCTGCGCAGGTTGGGGGTGGTTTCGACCGCCGCGCTGTTCGTTCCTCACGGCGCTGGCTCAACCATCAAAGGGGCCCTGTTTGTTGATTGAGCTCGTGCCGCGACGGAGTCGCTGCACGATGGTCGAAATCACCGTCAGTTCTGCTGGGACTCGGTTCCCTGCGTTGGTTGGGGGTGGTTTCGACCTCGCCGCAGGGCTGGCGCCCGGCGGCGGCTCAACCATCAAAGGTGTGGGGCTCTCTTGTTGATTGAGCTCGTGCCGTGACGGAGTCGCTGCACGATGGTCGAAATCACCGTCAGTTCTGCTGGGACTCGGTTCCCTGCGTTGGTTG
>JAAYZP010000274.1 GCA_012514785.1 Propionibacterium sp.
CGTCGGCGGACGCGGGGTCCCCTGCCGGAAAACCTCCCGAACGCGGAGAAACCTCCCGCGGACGGGAGGTTTCTCGTGTTCGGGGAGGTTTCGTGGTTTACCACAGGTAAACCGCGCCTCCGGGTGGCGGACTAGACGCCGGTGTCGGGCAGGCCGACGTCGCCGTTGTCCTTGTCCTTGTCCTTGTCATCCGGGTCCGGCGTGGGCTTCGGGTCCGGCGTGGGCTTCGGGTCGGGCTTCGAGTCCTTGTACGTGAGGCCGTAGGCGTACTCGTAGAGTGCGCCGTCGTCGGTCTCGTCGTACCCGGGCTTGTCGCTCGCCTGCTGCTCGACGGCCGCGCGCGAGGCGGGCAGCGCGAACGGCATCTTGCCGACGAAGTCGTGCTCGCCGGTGATGACGTCGAACAGCGCCTCATCCGATGCGCCGAAGCGCGCGATGATGGCACCCGCGTCCCGCAGGCCGCTGTCCTCGTCGAGGACGTAGGGCTGACGGAAGTAGACGTTGAGGATGGTGTTCTCGGCGCCGACGGCGTCCATCACTTCCTGGACGTAGTCGAGGCCGGGGCTGACCTGCCAGGAGTCGGCGTTCTCCATGCCGGTGAAGTCGAGGATGCTCGACTCCCACGGGAAGGAGCCGCCGAAGCGCAGGCCGTTGTCCGTGCAGTCCTCGCCGGGCACCTGGACGCAGACGTCCGAGACGCCCCAGTTGCTCTCACCGTCGAGGCCCGCGACCGGCGTGTCGCTGCCGGGCGCGTCGGGCATGACGATGGGGTTCTGGGGGTGGTTCTCCCAGTTGAGGCTGTCGTACGACGACGCGTCGGCGTTGCTCGCGCTCAGGTTGATGAGTGCGACGTCGGCCTCCTCCGCGGCGGCCTCGAGGTCGATCTCCGGGTCGTTGCCGTCGATGACGTTCATGCCGTAGCCGCGGATGGTGTCGAGGTCGAGCTCGCCGACGGCGAGGATCGTGGTGCCCGAGGCCAGCGGCAGGAGCGAGTCGTCGTTCTCCAGGAGGACGAGCGACTTGCGCTGGATGTCCAGCGCGGAGGCCGCGTTGTCGTCGCTGCCGATGGTGGCGACGGCGTGGTCGACGTCGACGTACGGGTTCTCGAAGAGACCCAGCTCGAACAGCGGCTTGAGCAGGCGCTCGGCTGCCAGGTCGACGCGTTCCTCCGACACCAGGCCGTCGTCGACGAGCTCGATGATCGTCTGGACGTCGTGGAAGCCCGACAGGGTGTCCGTGCCGCCGTTGACGGCCGCGGCGACGCGCTCCGGAACGGAGGCGTCCTCGAGGCCCCAGGCGCGGTCGTTGATGATGCCCGTGTCGGAGTTGACGTAGCCGGCGAAGTCGAGGTTGTCACGCAGCAGGCCGTTGACGATCTCGTCCGAGAACGCGAAGCCCGTGTGGCTGTAGGTGTCGCCCTCGTAGGTAACGTTGATCGGCACACCGTAGTACGGCATGATCGCCGAGACGCCGGCGTCGATCGCCGAGATGAACGGCTTCAGGTTGTAGTGGAAGCCGCCCTCCGTGTAGACCTGCGTCTTGCCGAACGCGTAGTGCGGGTCGAGGCCCAGTTCCTGCGGGCCACCGCCCGGGAAGTGCTTCAGCGTGAGCGCGACGGCGGTCTCCGGGATCAGGGAGGAGCCGTCCACCATCGGGCCCTGGAGGGTCTCCACGAGGGTCTTCATGATGTCGGCGTTCAGGTCCGCATCCTCGGTGAAGGTCTCGTGGACGCGGTACCAGCGGGGCTCGGTGGCGAGGTCGGCCATGTAGCCGTACATGCCACGCAGGCCGATGGACTTCCACTCTTCCGCCATGACCTCGGCGAACTGCTCGACGGGGGCCATCGAGCCCTCGCCGATCGCCGCGGCCGCGATGCCGGCCTCCTTCGGGAAGGAGGCGAACTGGCCGGAGGACACGTTGATGCCGAAGCGGGCGTCGGGGTCGATGTGGTTGCGCGCGTTGGACTTGAACAGCGCCGGGATGCCGAGGCGGGTTGCCTCGTTGAGTTCCTGGACTCCGTTGGTGAAGTTCACGGCCTCGGCAGTGGTGATCTGGGAGCCGGAGCGGCCACCCGGACCACATTCGGGGTCCTCCACGATCGCGTTGCGGAAGATGAACCGGTTCATGTTCTGCGTGTTGACGTAGTCGTCGGCGAGATCGGGCACCGCTCCGCCGCAGTCGGCGTTGAGGGTGTCGATCAGCATCATGCCGGCCTTCTCGTCCAGATCCATCTGGCCGAGCAGGTCGGCGACGCGGTCGTCGATGGGTGCGCGCCAGTCCTCGTAGACGTCGAGTTCGCCGTTGCCGTTGAGATCCTTGAACTGGAGGCCGTCGACCTCGATGAACTCCTTGACGCGGGCGTCCAGCGTCGGGGGATTCGCCTCGTCGAACGGGGCGGACTGGGCCGGGATGACCGTGCCCATGGCCAGTGGCACCGCAAGGGCTACCGCGAGTAGTCCCTTCCTGTGCTTGGCTGGTCGGGTGTGCATGTGTGTTGTACCTCCACTGTGAGGGTGCCCGGCGGTCGTCGCCGGAGTACTGGGGTTCAGTCCGCACGACACTACGTAGTAGAGGGGTCAGTTGACGCATGTTGCAGCAGGGCCGCCTTTCTGGGGGGTTGAGTCGGGTGGGCTCAACTCTCTTTGATCCGTGGCCCCTCCTGTGGTTAAATTGAGCCAACCCCACTCAAGGGAACAGCTAAGAAGACTTCAATCTGGAGGAACCCCATGGCACGTGCAGTAGGCATCGACCTCGGCACCACCAACTCGTGTGTTGCAGTACTGGAGGGCGGCGAGCCCGTCGTCATCCCCAACGCCGAAGGCGCGCGCACCACCCCGTCGGTGGTCGCCTTCTCGAACTCCGGCGAGGTGCTCGTCGGCGAGGAGGCGAAGCGTCAGGCCGTCACCAACGTCGACCGCACCATCGCCTCGGTCAAGCGCCACATGGGCACCGACTGGAAGAGCGACGAGGTCGACGGTAAGCGCTACACCGCGCAGGAGATCAGTGCGCGTACCCTGCAGA
>JAAYZP010000031.1 GCA_012514785.1 Propionibacterium sp.
AACAGCCAGTAGCGCTGCGCCATGGGAAGTCGCTCCGCGGGCTCCGCGGTGAGGACCTCACCGTCGATGGACACGTCATAGGTCTGCGGGTCCACGTGGATCTCGGGCGTGGCGGTGTTGTGCTTGAGGTCCGCCTTCGAGATGTTGCGCGTGTTGCGGACCGCGTAGGCCCGCTTGGTCAGACCTAGCGTCTCCGGAACGCCCGCCTCCACTGCCGCCTGCGAGGTGAACACCACGCTGGTGTTCGCGCGCGCACGGCCGTGAGCACCGAACTGGGTGCGCATCGTGCGGGGCTGGGGCGTGGTGATCGAGCCGTTGGCATCACCCATCAGCGCCATGGCCACCATGCCGCCCTTGATGATGCGGTCGGGCTTGGTGCCGAAGAACTTCGGATCCCACAGCACGAGGTCGGCGAGCTTGCCCACCTCGACCGAGCCCACCTCTTCGGAGATGCCGTGCGCGATCGCGGGGTTGATCGTGTACTTCGCCACGTAGCGCATGATCCGCTCGTTGTCGTTGTACTCCGAATCCGCGCCGAGCGAACCGCGCTGGTGCTTCATGGCGTCGGCCACCTGCCAGGTGCGGGTTACGACCTCACCGATCCGGCCCATGGCCTGGGAGTCGGAGGACACGATCGCGAACACGCCCATATCCTGCAGAACGTCCTCCGCACCCATCGTCTCCGCACGGATCCGCGAGTCGGCGAACGCGACGTCCTCGGGAATGTCCTTGCGCAGGTGGTGGGTCTCCATGAGCATGTCAAGGTGCTCGGCGATGGTGTTCTGGGTGAAGGGGAGGGTGGGGTTCGTCGAAGCGGGCATGATGTTGGGCAGCCCGGCGATCGCGATGATGTCCGGAGCGTGTCCACCACCGGCACCTTCCGTGTGGAACGTGTGGATGACCCGGCCGGCGATGGCATCGATCGTGTCCTGGAGGAAACCGCTCTCGTTCAGGGTGTCGGTGTGGATCGCAACCTGGACGTCGTACTCATCGGCCACCTTGAGCGCCGTGTCGATGCAGCTCGGGGTCGAGGCCCAGTCCTCGTGCACCTTGAGGCCCAGTGCGCCGGCGCGGATCTGCTCCGCGATCACCTCGGTCTTGGAGCCGTGGCCCTTGCCGAACAGCCCGATGTTGATCGGGAACTCATCCGTGGCTTCGAGCATCCGCTGGATCCACCACTCGCCGGGGGTGATGGTGGTCGCCATCGTGCCTTCGGCGGGGCCGGTGCCTCCACCGATGAGGGTGGTCACACCGGAGGAGAGGGCCACGTGGATCTGGTCGGTGGCGATGAAGTGGATGTGGGTGTCGATGCCGCCGGCGGTGAGGATCTTGCCCTCACCCGCGATGATCTCGGTGGACACGCCGATGACGATGTCCACGCCGTCCTGCGTATCGGGGTTGCCGGCCTTCCCGATTGCGAAGATGCGACCATCGCGGAGTGCCACGTCGGCCTTGTAGATGCCGGTGTAGTCGACGATGAGGGCGTTGGTGATGACCGTGTCGGGGATGCCCTCCTCGCGGAGGTGCTGGGAGTTCGCACCCATGCCGTCACGAATGGTCTTGCCGCCGCCGAACACGGCTTCCTCGCCGTAGACGGCCTTGTCCTCGGTGACGTATGCGAACAGATCGGTGTCACCGAGCCGTACGGAGTCTCCGGTGGTGGGACCGTAGAGGTCGGTGTACTGCTTGCGCGAAAGAGTCTGACTCATCAGTAATCCTCTCCTATCTATTTCGCATCGTTGTCAATGGGGCCATCGAATTCGCCGTGGAAGCCGTGCACCACGCGCTTGCCGCCGTAGGCGACGAGGTTGACCTCGTGCGAGTCGCCCGGTTCGAAGCGGGCGGCGGTGCCAGCAGGGATGTCCAGGCGGAAGCCGGTGGCCTGTTCGCGGTCGAACTCCAGCGCGGGGTTGGTCTCTGCGAAGTGGTAGTGAGAGCCGACCTGGACGGGGCGGTCGCCGCCGTTGCGGACGGTCAGGGTGAGGGTCGGGAGCCCTTCATTGATGACGACGTCGCTGTCCGAGAGGATGTATTCGCCCGGCACGATGCCGTTGCTCTTCGCCTCGGAGCCTGCCTTGGGGCGGATCGGGCGCTCCACCGGAATGAGCTTGGTGCCATCGGGGAAGGTCACCTCGACCTGAACCGTAGGAATGAGGTCAACGACCCCATCCATGACGTCCTCCTCGGTGAGGATCGTGGTGCCGTAGGTCATCAGGTCCGCGACGGTCCGGCCGTCGCGGGCGCCTTCCATCAGTTCGCACGTGATCAGCGCTACCGCTTCGGGGTGGTTGAGCTTCAACCCACGCTCTTTCCGACGTCGAGCGACGTCCCCAGCGACGACGATCATTAGTTTTTCATGTTCGCGAGGTGTGATTCGCACTACGCATCTCCTTGGTTGAGAAATACTTGGTGAGCCGGTTCGCTTTGGTGGCACTCAAGAGTGCGCAGTGCAATGCTCCGCCCTGGGAACCGGATATCTAATGGCGGACTCTATCACGCAGCCATCGGGTCGGATGAGGGACCCCCACAAACATCTGATCCCACCCCGATCGATCCATCGCGGCCCGCCGGTTTCCCGGTGGACTGCGCTGTTTCGTGGATACTGGTGGTCGGGCAGCAAGCCCGGTTCGGGGGAGTGCCATGACCGACGTCGCCGACATCGAGAGCTACCGCGGCGAGCTGCGCCGCTACTGCTACCGCTACTTCGGCTGCTACGCCGAGGCTGAGGACGCCGTGCAGGAGACGTTCGTGCGGGCGTGGAAGCACCTGCAGGAGTTCGAGCGGCGCTCGTCGCTGCGGCGCTGGCTGTACGCGATCGCCACCAACGTCTGCCTGGACATGCGCGGCCACCGGCAGCGGCGCGCCCTGCCGATGGACCTGACCGGCCCGGGGGCCGTCCCCGACGATCTCCCCTCGCTCACGGTGTCGCCCGAGGCAACGTGGATCACCCCGATCGCCGACCACCACCTCGCCGCCGACCCGGCCGGCATCACCGAGCGGCGCGAGACCGTCCGTCTCGCCTTCATCACCGCGCTGCAGGCCCTCCCGCCCCGGCAACGCGTGGTGCTGATCCTGGCCGACGTGCTCGCCTGGTCGGCCAAGGAGTGCGCCGCCCTGCTGGACACGACGGTGGCCGCCGTCAACTCCGCCCTCGCGCGCGCCCGCACCACCCTCCGACGGCACGACCCCGCGGAGCCTGCCGCCTACGACGAGCAGCTGCTGACCAACTACGTCGCCGCGTTCGAGGCCTACGACGTCGACCGCCTCGTCGCCCTGCTCGCCGACGACGCGCGCTTCAGCATGCCGCCCTACGACCTGTGGTTCCAGGGCACCGACGCCATCGAGGCCTGGTGGCGGGGCCCCGGCGAGGTGTGCCGCGGCTCGCGCACCATCGTCACGGGCGCGAACGGCCAGCCGGCCGTCGCCGTCTACCACCCGGTCGAATCTGATCCGGAGAGCGGGCAGCGGCGGTGGGACGCGTTCGCGGTCCACGTCCTCGACGTCGCCCACGGCCGGATCGCGGCGATCACGCACTTCATGGGCTCGCATGTGTTCTCCGAATTCGGGCTGCCGACGTCGCTCGTCGGCTCGCCGCCGGAGCACTTTCCGCAACAGCGATGAGTTCCGGGCGCGAACGTCGTCTGATCAGTACAACCCGCGGCCACCAGGCCGCCCACCGAAAGGAATGATCCATGTCCCGCACCACCACCGCCCACCTCTTCCACTCGGTCGACGGCGTCGTCGAGCACCCGCACCTGTGGCAGTTCGACGCGTTCGGCCCCGAGGACGGCCAGCGCATGAACGAGGCGCTCGCGCCCGTCACCGACACCGTCATCGGCCGCAAACTCTGGGAGGAGTGGTCCGAATACTGGCCCGGCGCCGACGACCCGTTCGGCCAGTGGGTCAACCCGATCCACAAGCACGTCATCGGCTCCTCGCTGCCGTCCGAACTGCCGTGGAACAGCACGCCCGTCGTCGGGGATCCGATCGAACACGTCCGCAGCCTGCGCGAGCAGGAGGGCGGCACGATCGCCGTCCTCGGCGGCATCGAGACGGTCCGTTCGCTGTTCCTGGCCGGCCTCATCGACGTACTGACGCTCACCACCCACCCGGTGGTGGCGGGGGAGGGCCGTCGGCTCTTCGACGGCGTCCCCACCGCGAGGCTGCGCCTGCTGGAGGTGCGGCAGACCTCGTCGGGCAACGCCGTCCTCACCTATGGGCTGCGCACCGACGGCTGACCGGCAGGGTCACTCCGCGGCCTCGAGCCAGGCCTCCTCGAGCTCCTCCAAGCGGGCCTCGGCCCCCTGGAGCTCGGCGTTCATCGTCGCGAGGCGCTCGTAGTCGGTGGCGGCCTCGGCCATGCCCGCATGCAAGCGCTGGATCGAGGCCTCGGCCTTCGTGATCTGCCCCTCGAGACGGGCGAGCTCCTTGCGCTTGGCGCGCTCCGCGGCCGCATCCGAGGCCGGCCTGGCCTCGGGTGCCGACGTTGCGGCACCGCCCTCCGCAGCGGCTTCCTGGCTGCGGCGTCGGCGATCGAGGTACTCGTCGACGCCGCCCGGCAGCAGCCCGCACGTGCCGTCGCCCAGCAGCGCGTACGTGACGTCGGTGACCCGCTCCAGGAAGTAGCGGTCATGGCTGACGACGATGAGCGTGCCCGGCCAGGAGTCGAGGTAGTCCTCGATGACGGTGAGCGTGTCGATGTCGAGGTCGTTGGTGGGCTCGTCGAGGATCAGCACGTTGGGCTCCTCCAGGAGGAGCCGCAGGAACTGCAGCCGGCGACGCTCGCCGCCGGAGAGGTCGCCGATGCGTGCGGTCAGGCGGTCGCCGGTGAAGCCGAACTCCTCCAGTAGGTTCGACGCGCTCGCGTCTCGCCCGGTGGCGAGCCTCGTCTCCTCCCGCAGCCGCTGCACGGACTGCAGCACCCGGTCGGACTCGTCGAGCTCCGCCACGGCCTGCGACAGGTAGGCGAGCCGGATCGTCTGCCCGCGCTTGATCTTGCCGGCCGTCGGCTCGCGGCGGTCGGCGAGCAGGTCCAGCAGGGAGGTCTTGCCGGCGCCGTTGACGCCGACGAGCCCGATGCGTTCGCCCGGGCCGATGGACCACGTCAGCGACGTCAACAGCTCCCGCTCCCCGACGACGTAGCGCATGTTGGTCAGGTCGTAGACGTCCTTGCCGAGCCGCGCGGTGGCGAACTGCTCCAGTTGCAGCTTGTCGCGCGGCGGGGGCTCGCCGGCGATGAGTTCGTTGGCGGCCTCGATCCGGAATTTTGGCTTTGCGGTGCGCGCCGGGGCGCCGCGACGCAGCCACGCCAGCTCCTTGCGGGCCAGGTTCTTGCGGCGGGCCTCGTTGGCGGAGGCCTGCCGCTGCCGCTCGACTCGGGCCAGCACGTAGGCCGCGTACCCGCCGTCGTAGGCGTCGACGCTGCCGTCGTGCACCTCCCAGATGCGGGTGCACACGGCGTCGAGGAACCAGCGGTCGTGGCTGACCACGAGCATCGCCAGCCCGGCGCGGGTGCGCTCCGCGAGGTGTTCGGCGAGGAACGCGATGGCCTCGACGTCGAGGTGGTTGGTGGGCTCGTCGAGGACGAGCAGGTCGTGCGGGCCGAGGAGCACCGAGACGAGCGCGACGCGGCGCCGCTCGCCGCCCGAGAGCGTGCGCAGCTCCCGGTCGAGATCCATCCCGGGCAGGAGCGCGTGTACGACGGCGCGCTGCTCCGCGTGGCGGGCGAAGACGTGGTCGGGTTCGCCGAAGAGCGCGACGTCGCGGATAGTCTGCGAGTCCTCGCCGAGATGCTGCTGGTCGAGAGCGCCGATGGAGACGGAGCCCGTGACAGTGACCCGGCCCGCGTCGGGGACCAGCTGCCCCGTGAGGATGCGCAGGAGGGTGGACTTGCCGTCGCCGTTGCGGCCGACGACGCCCACCACCTCACCGGCGCCGAGACCGAGCGATACGTCGTCGAGGAGAGTGCGGGTGCCGAAGCCGTGCGTGACGGATTCGGCGTTCAGGATGTTAGCGGCCACGCATCGCCTTGTGCGCGCCCTTCATGTTGATGGGCCCCTTCGGGATGGGGGCCTTCGGGCGGATCGCGTCCAGCGAGCGGAGGCGGTTCCTCGTCTCGTTGATCTGCGTGGGGCTGAGCTGCTTGGGCAGCTTCTTGATGTGGTCGGCGAGCTTGTCCAGCGGCACGCGGCCGTCGCCCTTGCCCAGCTGGACGACCTGCGTCTGGACGCCGTAGAGCACCTGGTCGTGCTTCTTCTTCTCGCTCGCGAGCAGGGCCTTCAGCCGCCCGGGCTCGCCGTCGCCCACCAGGATCAGGCCGCCGGGGCCCAGCGTGCGGTGGACGGCGTCGTAGCTCTTCGTGACGGCGATGCCGGGCGTGGAGTGCCACTTCTTGTTCAGCATGCCGAGCGCGACCTCGCCGGCTCCGGGCTGGTCCTCGTAGCGCTTGTAGGCGCCCTTGCGCGCGCGGCGCGTGAATACGAGCATCATGACGAGGAAGCCCGTCATGACCGACATCAGGCTCCAGAGCGCGAAGCTGATCCACGAGCCCCAGGCCAGCCAGATGGTGAGCCCGAGGACGATGAGGAAGGGGATCGCGAACGAGAGCGCGAGGATGAGGCCGAGCTTCGGGTCGTGTTGCTTGGTGACCTTGTAGACCTCGACCATCTGGCGCGTACGGCCCCAGTCGTCGGGGTTGGTCGAGTGCTTCTTGCGGAGCTTCTCCGCCTGTGCCTCAGCCTTCTGCTTGGCCGCAAGTGCCTTGGCCTTCTCGCTCTTTGCCATGGTCGCTTTCTAATGGATCAGGATTGTTTGCGCGCTTCCATCGCGGTGCGGTAAAGCCGGCCCGCGCGGTAGGACGACCGGACCAGCGGCCCGGACAGCACCCCAGCGTATCCGATCTCCTTCGCTTCCTCCGCCAACTCGTCGAACTCCTGTGGCGTGACCCAGCGGTCGACAGGCAGCAGGGTGGCGTCGGGGCGTAGGTACTGCGTGATGGTGATGATCTCGGCGCCGGCGTCGTGGAGGTCCTGCAGCGCGCCGGAGATCTCCTCGCGGGTCTCGCCCATGCCGAGGATGAGGTTGGACTTCGTCACGAGGCCCTGCTCCTTCGACATCGTGAGCACATCGAGCGAGCGGTCGTAGCGGAAGCCGGGGCGGATGCGCTTGAAGATCCGCGGGACGGTCTCGACGTTGTGCGCGAACACCTCGGGCTTCGCGTCGAACAGCTTCTGCAGCAGTTCGGCCTTGCCGGAGAAGTCGGGCGCCAGCATCTCGACGCCGACGCCCGGGTTGGCGGCGTGGATCTGTCGGATCGTCTCGGCGTAGAGCCAGGCGCCCTCGTCGGGGAGGTCGTCGCGCGCG
>JAAYZP010000275.1 GCA_012514785.1 Propionibacterium sp.
ACGGCTGGTTGGAGGCGATCCCGAACCACGTCAAGGAGCTCGTCTTCGTCGTGAAGCGCTTCTACCGGCCCGAGTGGGGCACCGACTGGGCGAGCCACTTCTCCGTGCCGAAGATCAACGGCCGCGCGGGGCACGCCCTGCGCCTCGACGGCGACAAGATCCAGGTCAACATGCTCCGGGTGGGCTACGGCACCAACGCGTCGTGGCGGCTGTTCGGGCTGCGCCACGACTTCCATCCGGCGGTCAAGGTGCAGACGGAGGACGACATCACCGCCTCCATCGTGGCGCCTGCGCGGGTGGCGGGACGCGACGACGGGTTGAGCCGCAAGTACGTGGCCAACGCGGAGCAATTGCTGTTCCAGCGCCCCGACGACGCGATCCACCGCGGCTACGACAAGCAGGCCGAGGCGGACATCGCCGGCGGCGCTTTCCTGAGCAACTTCGCGCCGCTGACGCGCGAGGACGCGATGGAGATCCTCGAGGACCCCGTCGGGTTCACGCAGTTCACGAAGCCGATGCGGGCCCTGATCAAGGAGATGGCCGAAGGCGAGCACGAGGAGACGTACTTCGTCTCGTCGGCGCACCCGAGGATCGTGAACGGGGCGCGGACGAAGAACCCGCGCTACCTGCAGATCCGCCCGGACATCGCCAACGCCCGCGCCACGAGGCTCGCCGACCTGGCCGAGCGGATGGCCCTGTCGCTGACCGCCGATGCCCCGTACCGCCACAGCGTCGACGTCGTCGCCGCCGGCCGCCGCAACAACCCGGCCGAGGAGAACGTGCCCGCGCTGTGCTCCTACGCGCCGCTCCACTACATGGAGCTGCCGGAGCTGATGATGGAGTTCATCTCGTCGATGACCGGCAAGTCGCCGTCGACGACGGGTGCCGGCCCCGAGGGCGCGATGACGAAGGGGCCGTTCAACGCGCTGCCCACCGTCTACGACCTGAACGCGGCGCTGCTGTCGTTCGTGCTCACCGACTACGAGGGGTGGCTGAGCTCGGCCGGCTACGTCGGGCCCAGCGTCCGCGTTGACCACGACATCTCCCTGCTCATCCCGGAAGTGTTCTCGCGGATGACGGAAGAGGAGCGGGACGCGGAGAACCTGATCGCCGAGGGCTCGCTGGAGCCCATCCCGAACATCGAGTTCGAGGGCGAGGAGCTGCAGGCCAGCAGGCTGGGTTACCGCATGACCCGGAAGTTCACGTCGAAGTACTTCGGCCGCATCTTCCTGCACCCGCACGTCGTGTTCTCCGACAACATGCTCCAGCCGGAGCAGCAGGGGATCGACGCCTACGCTGCATCCGTGCGGACGATCGTCACCACCCACCAGCGGGTCGCGCAGAGCTACTTCGACGACGGCACGATCGAGCTCGCGGTGCCGCCGGTCAAGGCGCTGCTGACGATCATGGCGCACGGCGAGTACGAGGGGATGACGCTCACCTCGCCCGAGTTCCGGGCGATGTTCACCCGCGACGAGGTGCTCGCCTCCGACTGGTACGCCGAGCGTCTGCGCTCGGCCGCCGACGCGGAACAGCGCCTTCTGGACCGCTCGATCGGCGCGATCGAGACGTTCCTGACGGACCCGCTGAACGTGGACGCCGCCGAGCGGTTGGGGCTGGAGGAGAAGCTCGCGCGGCTGCGTGGGGTGAAGCCGGATCCCGAGTCGCTGCGGGGCACGCTGGGGCGGCAGGTGCGCTTCGCCTGACTAGAAACCAGCGCCGAGTGGCGCCGGGTCAGGGGCGGCGGGGGAGCCGGACGGTGAACGTCGTCCCCACCCCCGGCGTCGACTCCACCTCGATCGAGCCGTCGTGGGCGTCCACCAGGCGCTGGGTGATCGACAGGCCCAGCCCCGTGCCGGGGATGGCGGCCTTGCGTACCCGCTCGGTGCGGTAGAAGCTGCCGAAGACTCGCTGGACCTCGTCCTCGGACATCCCGACGCCGGAGTCGGCCACGGCGAACTCGACGTGGTCGTCGTCGCCGTGAGCCGACACGGTTACCACGCCGCCGGTTTCCGTGTACTTCAGCGCGTTGGAGAGGAGGTTGTCGATCACCTGGCTCACCCGCATCCGGTCGCAGACGAGCGGCAGCGACGGCGGCAGGTCGGCCACGAGTTGGATGGCGTGCTTCCGGGCGGGCACCGTCGCGGATTCGACGCTGTGCCGCAGCAGCTTGGTGAGGTCGCTGTCGCGCAGCGCGAGGTCGGTGAAGTCGGCGGCGGAGTCGAGCAGGCTGGTGACAAGCGCCAGCAGCCGCTCGGCGTTGCGGTTGATCGTCGCCAGGTAAGACGCGAGCACCGGCTCGAGGTCCTCCTCCTGGGCCAGCTCGAGGTAGCCGATGATCGACGTGAGCGGCGTGCGGAACTCGTGCGAGATGTCCGCGATGAATCGTTCGCGCGCCTGGAAGGCGTTGAGGAGTTCGGTCACGTTCTGGAAGACGACGACGGTGCCGTCGAATTCTCCGTCGTCGTCGACCATCGACTGCGCGGAGACGCTCAGCGACTGCTGGCCGGGCGGGTTTCCTAGCGTGATGAGCCGGTCCTGGAAACTCTCGCCGAGCACCGCGCGCCGCACGGGGCGGTCGTCGGGTGGGATGGGCGTCGTCCCATCGGCCTCGTAGACGAGCAGCTGATCCTCGGACGCGTCGTCGAGGCCCGGCGGCAGCCCGAGGAGGTGGGTGCGGCGCTGCGACGCGTTCATGATGCGGTCGTGGCCGTCGCGGTCGGTGACGACGATGCCGACGTCCGTGGTCTCCAGGACGGCCTCCAGCATCCTGGTCTGCTGGCGGCTGAGCACCAAGGTGGCCTCGGCGGCCTTGTGCTGGCGATCCATGCTCTGCGTCAAGACGCTGGAAGCCACCGCCAGCGCGAGCATGAAGAACGGCACGAGTGCGGGCCGGAGGAGATCGTCGGAGTCCAGTTGGTCGATCTGGACGAGGTACGGCCACCAGGTGACGGCGGCGCTGCCCAGCACGCCGAGCAGGATCGCGAGCTTCGGGTAGAGCCCCGACCATGTGAGCCAGACCACAGGGAACGCCGTGAGCATGACCATGCCGTCGAGCATGAATCGCGCGTAGCCCCAGATCAGTGCGATCGCCGCGAAGTCGAGCAGCGGGATGGACCAGTAGGCCCCTTCCGGGAGCCGGTGCCACGGGACTGCGCCGGAGAGGATCGTGAGTATCGCGACGCCACCCACCCCCACCAGGAACGGTGCGTCGCTGAGCGACTCGGCCGGCGCCAGGTACACACAGGCGGCGAACACCACCAGCACCGAGAGCGCCAGCGGCATTTGGGACAGCAGGATCCGACCCTGCAGTGCGACGTCGGCGAAGACGCGCGGACGCTGAGATGTGGGGGCGGGGACCTCGGTGCGTAGCACTGGAATCCTTTCGGGGAGGAGCGTGTCGGATCACCGACGAGGATCACGATAGCCTTGACGCAACGACCCAGGGAGTGCATGTGGACGACCGGCGAATTGCTGTGGTCATTGAGGACGATGAAGATATCCGCGGGCTGCTCGTCACGCTGTTGACGCAGTCCGGTTTTACGGTGCATGAAGCATCGGTGGGGGCCGACGGCGTGCGCGCCGTGCACGACCACGACCCCGTGCTTGTCACCGTCGACCTCGGGCTGCCCGACATCGACGGCTACGAGGTGACCCGACGAATACGTCAGTTCTCCGACGCCTACGTCCTCATGCTCACGGCCCGCAGTGAGGAGATCGACGCGCTCATGGGGCTCGACGTCGGGGCCGACGACTACGTCGTGAAGCCGTTCCGCCCGCGCGAGCTGCGCGCCCGTGTGGAGGCGATGATGCGTCGCCCCCGCACGATCGGGGCGTCGCCGTCGAGTCCTTCGGCCCCGAGCGCGCCGACGTCGCCCGCTGCCGCTCCCGCGGCCCCGGTCATGCCCGCGGATGCCACTGGAGGCGTCGACGGCGGGGGAGGCCCGGGGTTCGAACTCGATGGGCTCCGCGTCTCGCCCAGCCTCTTCCAGGTGGTCGTTGAGGGTGCCGAGGTGCAGCTGACGCCGACGGAGTTTATCCTGCTGAAGACGTTGCTGGCGTCGAAGCGGGTGGTGCGGACGAAGGTCGAGCTGTCACGGATCCTCCGTGACGAGGATCCGGACAGCGACACGTTTGTCTCCGCCGCGGACGAGCGATCCGTCGAGGTCCACATCGGGAATCTGCGCCGCAAACTGGGCGACGATCCCGCCCGGCCCCGCTGGGTGGAGACCGTGCGGGGCGTCGGCTACCGGGCGGCGGGCGACGCGCAGAGGATCTGACCTTCGCGCCAGAGCCGCGCTTACAGGTGAAGAGCTACCTATTCGAGGCGTCGGGTGCCGGTGGTGGAGACTTCGTAGCGGTACCCGAGTGGGCTGCGCCATCGGATGGTGCCTGGGGTGACGGGTTCGGCGTGCCAGTAGCCGGCGGTCTTCGCGCGGTGGGCGCGGCGGCTGAGGGGTGCGAGGTTGCCCAGGTGGGTGAAGCGGGCGGGGTCGGTGCCGAGGTAGGAGCGGATGTGGTCGATGTCCAGCCGTGCCGCGGGGCGGGAGGAGAAGGGGAAGGCTTCTTCGTCGCCCCAGGTGAAGCGGACTGCTTCGCGGAGTGCGCGGGAGGGTCGGTAGCGTTCCTCGGGTTTGGTCCGGGGTAGGTCGATCACGGGTTGGACGACGACGCGGCGGTCCTGGAGCAGGCACTGCAGCGTTTCCAGGGACATGACCCCTGCTTGGGCAATGCGGGCGACGCCGGTGATGAGCGAGTCGGGGTCGAGGTGGACGA
>JAAYZP010000032.1 GCA_012514785.1 Propionibacterium sp.
CGCCGGGGTCGTCGCCCGGATCCCACTCGCCCGACTGGGTGGCCCTGAGGATCGCGCCCAGCGCGATCACGTCGTCGGCCTCCCGCCGGCTCCAAGGCCGCTCGACGTCGCTGCCCAGGAGCGCGGATGCGACGCCGAACGCCATGATCCGCACGCCCCCGGCCGGGGTGATCAGCAGGTGGTCGGGGTCGAGGCGCTCGTGGAAGATGCCCTGCGCGTGCATGGGCGCCAGCGCCTCGGCGACCTCCCGGGCGATGAAGGCGCCGTCCTGGTCGTTCAGTGGGCCGCGGGTGAGTAGCTCGCTCAGCGTGGTGCCCTGCGCGTACTCGCACACGACGTAGACCCCGATGGGGCCGTCGTCGTCGAGCCGGTCGACGTCGAGCACCCGCAGGAAGCGGGAGTCGGTGGCGGCGGCGCCGCGGCGGGCGGCGTTCAGCAGCGCATCACCGTCGGGGTCGCCGACGCGCATCGCGTGGATGATGACGTCGCGGGAGAGCACCTGGTCGTGCGCCAGCCAGGTCTCGTAGTCGGAGCGGGCGACGAGGCAGGAGCCCAGCTGGTAGCGGACCCCGAGCACCATGTTCGGCTCGCCGAACGTCGACACGGTGGGTACGATCTCGGTGACGGAGTCCTCCCAGTCGTCCTCGTCGGGAGCGGCGGCCTCGATGCGCGTCGGGGGGTCGTCGTGCTCGTCGCGGAACAAGCCCGCCAGCATCGGCTCCGGCGATTCCGGCGACAGCGGCGCCGGGGGCTCGTCGTCGACCTCGTCCTCCTCGTCGACCGCATCGACGACGGCCGCCGCGCGCGGCACCGACATCTCCTCGTGGAACTCGCCGGGCAGCGCCGGGCGCGGGCGGATGGTGGTGGGCGGATCGTCGTCGGCGACGACAGCCTCCACCGGCGCCTTGTCCCTACCCCGACCGCGACGCAGCAGCTGCGAGAGGCTGCCCATCTCGCGGATCTTCAGGAGCTTGCCGATGCCGAGCGTGCACGCGAGGATCAGGACCCCGCCGACCGCCAGCGACAGCAGCTGCCCCCAGAAGGAGCCGTCCAGCCAGTCGTCGACGAAGCGGGCGAAGAAGAACGCGGCGACGGCACCCGGCACTGCGCCCAGCCCGAGCCGGACGATGTGCATCCCGATCGCGCCGCCGTCGATGGTGGGGAGCTTGCGACGCAGCAGCTGCCAGGAGACGAACACGCCGACGAAGTAGGCCAGCGAGTAGCTGAGCGCGAGCGCGGTGGCGATGAGCGTCGGGTCGTCCACCCACCACACGAACAGGATCGCGCCGCCCGCGTTCACGGCCGCGATGCCGATCTGCAGCAGGAACGGGGTGCGCGTGTCCTCCATCGCGTAGAACGTGCGGAGACACACGAACTGCACCGTGAACGGGATCAGCCCGACGGCGAACGCCATCAGCGCCCAGCCCACCCAGTCGGCGTCCTCGCTGCCCTGGCCGTGGCCGAACAGGAGGTTCACCGTCGGGCTTGCGAGCGACAGGAACACGGCGGTGGCGGGCACGATGAAGATCAGGGCGAGCCGGATGGCCTGGTCATCTCCTCGCCGACGCCGCGCATGTTGTGCGCGGCCGCGAGCCGGGAGGCATTGGGCAGCATCGCCGTGGCGAGCGACGTCGTGATCAGGGAGTGCGGCAGGATCCACAGCAGGTGCGCGCTCGAATACACCTGCACGCCGGCACCCGCGCCGCCGGCGGTGGCCGTCGTCGCGAGCCGGTTGACGACGATGAGCGCGAGCTGGTTGACCGCGACGAAGCCGAGCGTCCACTTGGTCAGCGAGAAGGTGTGGCCGAGGCCGGTGCCCTTCAGGTCGAAGCGGGGCCGGATCTTGAAGCCCACTTTCTTGATGAAGGGGATCAGCACGGCCGTCTGCGCCGCGATGCCGAGCGTGGAGCCGATGCCGAGCAGCGCGATCTGGCCGGTGGTGAACGCGGCCGACGTGTCACCCTCGTTGCCCCACACGAGCAGATAGGTGCTGAGCACGAGGATGGAGATGACGTTGTTGGCGATGGGCGCCCACATCATCGGCCCGAACTTGTCGCGCGCGTTCAGCACCTGCGCGAGCAGGAAGAAGGCGCCGTAGAAGAAGATCTGCGGCAGCGTCAGGTAGGTCAGCGCCACCATCGACGCGTACTGCTCCGCCAGCTGGGGCTCGCGCCACACGCCGTCGGAGTAGATCGTCGTGACCACGGGGGCAGCGGCCGTCGCGATGATCGCCACCGCGCCGACGACGAGCATGAACGCCGTCATGATGCGGTTCGTGTACGCCTCGCCGCCGTCCTCGTCGTTCTTGATGGCGCGCACGATCTGCGGGACGAGCACGGTGTTGAGCGCGCCGCCGGCGAACAGGATGTAGAGCGCGTTGGGCACCATCGTCGCGATGCTGAGGATGTCGGCCTGGCGCGTGCCCTGGCCGAGGATGAACGCGATCAGCACCACCCTGAGCATCCCGAGGATCCGGGAGATCAGGGTGCCGGACGCCATGAGCGCGCTGGCCGACAACAGCTTGCGCGTGCTACTGACCTGAGCCATGTTCCTCCTTCGCCCGCTCCCGCTGGACCTTGCGGATGCGCCAGACGGTGCCGCCTAGCACTACTGCACCCGAGACGATGATGATGATCCAGCCGACGCGCCCGAACTCGGTCGCCGTGATTTCGATCGGCACCTCGGGGCCGAACCGCTGGCCGGCCTGCGATTCGAGCTGGGCGTGCACCGTCGTGACGCCGTTGGCGCTCGCCTGGGGCGTGAGCACGGCCGTCAGCGACTCCCCGGAACGGACCTCCAGGATGTCGGTATTGGGCACCACCAGGCGCACCGTGTTCTCGGAGCGCACGGCCACGCGGAGGTAAACGTCGAACGGGGTGGCGTTGGTGATCGTCGTGGGGAACTCGTTGGTGCGCGCGCCCATCACGAACGACGGCGAGGCCGTGAACGTGATGTCGCGCGGGTCGAAGTTGGCGGCGCGCGAGCTCTCGAGGTGCGCGACGGCGGCGGCCTCGGAGGGGAGGTTGGTGCTGTAGGAGCTCATGATCAGCGGGCGGGTGTCGATCGCCGCGATCGGCTCGGTGCCGGGTTCGGTCGTGAGGTCCGCGCGGGCGGGTGCCCCATCGTCGAGGGCGGCGATGGCCTCCTCCAGCGCGGGCCACGGGGCCGAGTCCACGGGGAGACCGGCGGGCGGCGTCGTGGGGCCGGTGGGGTCGTCGTCGAGGACGATCGGGGCGGCGTCCTGCCCGAGGTGGTAGAAGTGGCTGGCGGCGAGGTCGGTGCCAAAGGTGAGGACGTCGTCGAACCCGGCGGGGGCGCTCGCGCCGTCCGGGACGATCGCGACGGCGGGTGCCGAGGCGAGCGGGGCCGGGGCGGCGTCGTCGGCCCAGTCGGGGACCTGGGCGCGCAGTTCCTCGGGCATGCGCAGGAGGTTCGGGTTGCCCTGCGGCAGGCGCCAGAGGCGGCCCTGCTCGTGGAGGAGATCGATGGTGTCCACGAGGGTGAGGGCGTCGGCGTTGCCGTCGTCGGCAAGGCGGCTGGCAGCCTGGTAGATCGCGGGGTCGATCACGGTGATGACGCCGCGGGGCTCGGAGGCGTCGAGGGCGGGTACGAGCCCCGCGCTCAGATAGTCGACGAACTGGGCGTCGACGGGGTTGGCGCCGTGCACCTGGGGCGGGGCGGGTGCGGTGAGCAGGTTGACGTCGACGACGTCGAACGCCCGGCCCGACTGCGGGATCAGCGCCCGCGCCCGTCCGACACCGACGCGCTCGCCCGCCGGGTCCCCGGCGTCGTCGTCGCCAGCGTCGGCGTCCGGGTCCTCGTCCTCGCTGATGATCTCGGCCTCGAACCGCACCCCGACGATCGCGCCCAGTGCGTCGTCGGGGATGTCGAGGGCGGAGGCCGGGGCGGTCACCGTGAACGCGACGCTCGCGCCCGGCACCAGCGGGGCGTCGCCGACGAGGGCGGTGGCCGGGCCGTGGAGCGTGCCGGCGGCGTCCGCGCTGGGGGTGGCCAGCGCGACGTCGAGTTGGCTGAAGGAGGCGAGCTCGGCGTCCTGCTGCCAGAAGCTGACGGTGAGCCCGGTGAGCGGCGTCGTCGTGGAGTTGGTGTACATGCCCGTGATGCTGACGGTGGCGTCGGCGTCGATGCCATCGGGCGTGATCGAGGTGATCGTGACCTCGCCCTGGGGTCCGTCATCCGCGCGTGCGCTGCCGAACCCGACGTATGCCAGGGCCAGGGCGAGCGCGACGCAGACGAGGATCCGGGCGCGAGTCACCGCTTTATCGTAGTCGTCCGGGATGGGCGGGCGTGCATGCCGGTGGGTGAGCCTGCGCGGATCGTGTCAGTGTGGGTCGGCGGCGTCGATGACCGCGGTGAGAAATTTGACCACGGCGGCCTGTTCGTCGTCGGTGAGGGTCTCGACGGCTTCCAGCTGCTTCTCCTTGTAGGAGAAGAGCAGCGCGTGCACCTCGGTCTGCGACGTGTCGGTGAGTCGGAGGGCGACGGAGCGGCGGTCGTCGGGGTGGGGAATGCGTTCCAGGTAGTGCGTGCGTTCCAGGCGGTCCACCATGGCGCTCACGGACGCGGTGGAGATGCCGAGACGCTGGGCGAGGTCCTTCTGGCGCACCAGGCGTCCGGAGGACTGTGCCTCGAGGAGATGCCGCAGGGCGAGCATGTCGCGGTCGCCGAGGAGGATGGCCCGGCGGGTCTTTGCGCGCATCCGCTGGTCGGCGTCGCGGTATTCGCGCAACAGGCCGAGGATGTGGACGGCCTCGGTCCGTTCGCGGCCGGGGTACCAGTAGCCGACGCTCGCCCACGTGTCGTCGGCGGCGTCGTTCGGGGCGAGTTCTTTTTCGGGTGGAAGTTGCATGGTTGTGTTCCCAGGAGAGAAGGTTTGTTAGAAAGCCTAACAAAAGTCCTGGTTGTCTGGGGTGGGGTGACCCCGCGCCGTGCGGCCTTCGAAAATTGCATGTCACGGAATCCCGGGGTGCGACCCCGTCGTCGTTAGTCTGTTTACAGAACAGTTCGACAGCCTTACAGTTGGCTTCCTGAAGTCAGGGATGCGAGTGGGGCCGAACTGGACAACCGGAAGGAGACCCCTAACCATGACGACAAACCCGGGATCATGAATCCCGAACGACGACACAGCGACCGATGCCGCACGACGAGAAGCGGAGCGGGTGGGCCACGAAGCCGCGGATGCGGCCAGGAACGTCGCCGACACCGCCCAGCAGGAGGCCGGGCGGGTCAAGGACGATGCTGTGGATCAGGCGAAGTCGCTGGCCTCATCCGCAAGGGACGAGGCCTACTCGCAGGCCGCCACCCAGCAGGACCGGCTCGCGCAGCAGTCGCGGCTCGTCTCGGACGACCTGCACCGCATATCTCGGGGGGAGCGAGCCGAATCCGACCTGGTCAACCAGGCCGTGTCCGCGCTGGCCGATCGCGCCGAGAAGCTCACCACCAGCCTCGAGACGAAGGGGCCGGAGGATCTGCTGGACGACGTGCGGCGCTTCGCCTCGCGTCGACCCTGGACGTTCCTCGGGATCGCCGTCGGCGTCGGGCTCGTCGCCGGACGACTGACCCGCGGACTCAAGGACGCGAACAACGACGACGACCGCGCCGCACTTTCCCGCCACGAGGACCGTCGCCAGCTGGCGGCCCGCCGCGATGCGGCAGTCCCCGCCTCGTACCCCACGCCGGCGCGCGACGTGACGGCGCCACCGACGCCGGGTGCCGGCACCACGCCCGTCGAGGGCCGCGGCGTCGTCGACCCGTGGGAGCGCCCATGACCGACCAACAGCACTGGCCGTCGCCCCCGGTGGACCCGGTGGTGCCGTCGGTCGGCCCCGAACACGACACGGAGCCCGAGGCGCGGGCCCGCGAGGAGTCGCTCGGCGAACTCTTCTCGAGCTTCACCGACAACGCCTCGAGCCTGTTCCGCCAGGAAGTGCAGCTCGCGAAAGCCGAAGCGACCGCGTCGGTCAAGCAGGCGTTGGCCGGCGTCGGCATGTTCGTCGGGGCCGCGCTGGGCGCGCTGCTCCTGCTCATCTTCGCCTCGACGGCCCTGATGTGGGCGCTGGCGGAGGCAATGCACCTCGGATGGGCGGCGCTGATCGTCGCAGTGATCTGGGGGGTCGTCGCCGCGATCCTCGCTGTCGTCGGCAAGAGCCGGCTGCAGGAGATGCAGGGCCTCGAACAGACGCAGGAAACCCTCCAGGAGATACCCCCCACACTGAACCCCAAGAAGGAGACCCCATGACCAACGACCCGGACGACATCCGCGCCGACATCGAGCGGACGCGCGCCGACCTTGGACGTGACGTGGACGCCCTCGCCGAGAAGGTGAGCCCCGGCAAAGCCGTGGGACGCCAGACCGACAAGATCAGGAGCTCGCTCACGAGCGCCAAGGAATCCGTATTCGGCAGCCCCGACGACGAATACGGCTCGCAGCACTCCGTGGTGGACGACGCCCGGGAGCGTGCCGGCGACATGGCCCACCAGGCGTCGCAGGCCGTGCAGGACGCGCCCGCCGCGCTCCGACGTCGCACCCGCGGCAACCCCCTCGCCGCCGGGCTGATCGCGCTCGGCGCAGGCTGGCTGATCGCGTCGCTGATCCCCGCGAGCCAGGCGGAGCAGGACGCCGCCCGCGCCGTGAAGGACCAGGCGGAGCCCGTCGTCGAGGACGCCAAGGCCGTCGCCCAGGAGATGGGTGAGCACCTCAGGCCAGAGGCCGAGCAGGCCGTCGAGCACGTGAAGGACACCGCGTCCGAAGGTGTCGAACACGTCAAGGACGAGGGCCAGCACCACGCGGAGGAGTTGCAGGACGAGTCCCGGCGCGCAGCCGAGCGCGTGCAGGACGAAGCCCGGAACGACCGAAGCACCCCCTGATCGTCCATTCCCTCCCCCCGGAGTACCCGGGAGCCACCCCCGGGCTCCCGGGTATCCCCTACGAAAGGACCGGCCGTGCCGAGCCAGGATCACATCGACGACACCCTCGACGCGAGGCATGCGCCGGCTCCCGACAGCGACGAGAAGCCCGACCACCCGCCGAAGCTCGAGGGCGACAGCTGGAAGTATGCGCTCAAGCGGGCTGTGAAGGAGTTCACGGCGGACAAGGGCACGGACCTCGCCGCGATGCTCACGTACTTCACCGTGCTGTCGCTCGCGCCCATGCTGCTGGCCACGTTCTCGATCATCACCCTGTTCCTTGCGAGTAACGCGGAACGGATCACGTCGCTCGTCGAGGACTGGGTGGCCGACGCCGTGCCCCCGGACTACCAGGAGCTCGTCCTCGACCTCATCTCGACGGTGACCGGCTCGGCCACCGGCGGCGCGATCGCGCTGGCCATCGGTGTGGTCACCGCGCTCTGGTCGGCCTCCGCCTACGTCAAGGCGTTCTCCCGCTCCGCCAACACGATCTACGGCCGCGAGGAGGGGCGCGGGCTGGTGAAGCAGACCGGCACCATGCTGCTGATCACGCTGGTGATGATCGTCGGGGTGGTGCTCATCCTCGTGTCGCTGGTGCTCGACCAAGCCGTCGTCGGCGGTTTGCTCGGGCCCATCGCCGAGCCGCTGGGGCTCACCGGCGTGCTCGACTTCATGATGGACGCGTTCCTACCGGTGTGGGCCTGGGTGAAGTGGCCGTTCATCGTCGCGCTGCTCGTGCTGATGATCGCCGTGCTCTACTACATGGCGCCCAACGTGCGGCAGCCGAAGTTCACCTGGATCTCCGTCGGCTCCGTCGTCGCGATCGTGGGCATCGCGATCGCGGGCGTCGGGCTGTACTTCTACTTCGCCTACTTCGCCGGCTACAGCTCCTACGGGGCCATCGGCACCGTGATGGCGCTCCTGTTCGCGCTGTGGATCTTCAACATCGTGCTCATCCTCGGGCTCGAGATCGACGCGGAGCTGGAGCGGGCCCGAGAGCTGCAGGCCGGCATCGCCGCGGAGGAGAACATCCAGCTGCCGCCGCGGGACACCAAGCGCGTGAAGAAGATGCGCGAGACCCGCGACGAGATGGAGGCCGAGGGTCGCGAACTCTGGACCATGAAGAAGGACGACCGATGAGGGCGCGGCCGCAGGATTTCGCGCAACCCTGTTCTGATCCGCGTTTTCTGCGTACCGTGGGCTGCCCCGACGAAAGGAGATTCCCATGAGTCGCCTGAACGGCAAACACGTGGCATTCCTGCTCACCGACGGCTATGAGGACAGCGAGCTGACCCAGCCCTGGGAGGCGTTGACCGAGGCGGGCGCCAAGGTCACGCTCATCGCGCCCCAGGGCGGCGAGGTGGAGGGCAAGAAGGGCTTCCAGGCCCCCGTCGACCTCACCTCGGCCGAGGTGGATGCCAAGGACTACGACGCGCTGATGCTGCCCGGCGGCGTCGTCAACGCGGACCATCTGCGGATGGACCAGCCCTCCGTCGCCTTCACCCGGGCGTTCTTCGACGCCGACAAGCCCGTCGGCGTGATCTGCCACGGCGGCTGGATCCTCACGGACGCCGACGTGGTGCGTGACCGCACGATCACGTCGTACCCGAGCCTGAAGACGGATCTGGTCAACGCCGGCGCCACCTGGGTGGACGAGGAGGTCGTCGTCGACGGCAAGCTCGTCTCCAGCCGCACGCCCGCCGACCTGCCCGCGTTCAACGAGAAGCTGATCGAGGCAGTCGATCGCGGATAGGCGCGGTCACCGCATGATTGACCCGCTCGAGGAGGCCGTCCGGCTCGCCGAGGCCGGGGTAGCGGACGGATCCGGTCCGTTCGGCGCCGTCCTCGTCACGCGCTCCGGCGCCTGGTTCCGGGGAGTCAACATGGTGACCCGCGACGACGACCCGACGGCGCACGCCGAGGTGGTCGCGATCCGGGCCGCGGCCGCGGCAGAGGGGTTCGACCTCTCCGGCGCGACGATGTACGCCTCGTGCCAGCCGTGCCCGATGTGCCTGGGCGCCAGCATGTGGGCGCGGGTGGACGCGCTCGTCTACGCGGCCACCGCCGACGATGCCGCGCGCGCCGGGTTCGACGACGCCCGCTTCTACGACCAGCTCCGCGACGGCCTCGACTCCGTCACCGACGTGCGCGTCGAGCACCGCGTGATCGCCGACGGCAGCGCCCCGTTCGAGCGCTGGCTGGGGAAGGTCGACCGCGTCGAGTACTGAGCCGCTGTTAGCATCCGGGCATGGAATCACTGGTTGTCACCGAGGAGTTCAGGCAGGCGCTCGACCTGCTCGAGGCCGGCGAACACCTCTTCCTCACAGGCAAGGCCGGCACCGGTAAGTCCACGCTTGTGCGCCACTTCCTGGCCACCACCGGCCGGCGGTGCGTCGTCGCGGCACCCACGGGGATCGCGGCCCTC
>JAAYZP010000276.1 GCA_012514785.1 Propionibacterium sp.
ACTGCTCGTCGCGGCGGCCTTCATCGCCGTGCAGCGGATCGCCGTGGGCCCCAGCCAGCTGGACCGAAGCATCGGCTCCGACCTCATGGTCGCGATCGTGATCGGCTCCGTCGGCATCTGGGCCACGTACAAGGACCAGGACACCGAGATCATCATGCTGCTCGTGCTGTCGATGATCGGCTTCACCGGCGCCGTCTCCATCGCCCGCATGGTGAGCGAGCGCGTCGTCTACCGTCCCCGATCCGACGAGAAGAGTAGGCAGGACCCCTCATGATCGTGCTCGACTTCATCTCGGCGATCTTCGTCCTGCTGGGCGCCTTCCTCTGCCTCACCGCGGCGATCTCGCTCGTGCGCTTCCCCGACGTGCTGGGCAAGCTCCACGCGATCACCAAACCGCAGGTGCTCGGCCTGATCGCGATCTCCACCGGCGTCACGCTCGGCGTGCGCACCTGGTGGGCGTTCTCCGTCATGGTGCTGATCATCATGTTCCAGCTGCTGACCTCGCCCGTCTCCGCGAGCATGGTCGCGCGCGGCTCGTACCGCTCCGGCATCATCCCCAGCCGCAACCTGCAGCTCGACCACCTGGCGGAGGACCTCGAGGAGGTCGACGACCGCGACGACAGCGCGCTGAATCTGCTGTCGAAGAGTAAACCCCGAACCTGACGCTCGATCCCATACGCGATAAGCTGGAACGCGTGACCAAGAGCGTGTACATTTCGGCTGCCGAACGGCAGGTTGGTAAGTCTGCGATCGCCCTGGGGGTGCTCGAGTTGTTCTCGAGCCGGGTGAAGCGCGTGGGCGTGTTCCGCCCGCTCGTGCACTCGCTGGAGGAGGACACCGTCGCCACCGCGCTGCTCGGCGACTCCCGGCAGAGCCTCGAGTCCGCGCTGGGCGTGACCTACGAGCAGTACGCCAACGACCCGCAGGCCGCCGTCGACGCTGTCGTCGCGAAGTACAACGCGCTGGCCGGCAACTACGACGCCGTCGTGATCGTCGGCTCCGACTACACCGACATCGAGTCCGCCCTCGAGCTCGACCACAACGCCGTCTTCGCCGCCAACCTCGACGCGCCGGTCATCCTCGTCACCAAGGCCGGGGGCCGCACCCCCGACGAGGTGGCCCGCCTCACCGAGACCGCGGTCGACGCCATCGAGTCGCGCCACAACCACGTGATCGCGCTCATCGGCACCCAGGCGGACCCCGCCGGGCGGGAGGAGATCGCCGAGCAGCTGCGCGCCATCCGCGACGTGCCCGTGGCGGTCGTGCCCAACAACCCCCTCCTGAACGCGCCCACCGTGCAGCAGCAGTTCGAGGCCACCAGCGCGAAGTTCTGGCGCGGCAACGAAGCCTTCCTGCAGGGCGAGGCGCTGCACACCATCGTCGGCGCCATGACGCTCGCCAACCTGCTGCCCTACCTGCAGCGCGAGGCCACCGTCGTCGTCCCCGCCGATCGCACGGAGCTCGTGCCCGGCCTGATCATGGCGCACCGCTCCCCCGAGTACGGCCCGCTCGCCTCCCTGATCCTCACCGGCGGCTTCGAGATCCCCGAATCGATCAACAAGCTCTTCGTCGACTCGCAGGTGGACCTGCCCATCGCGATCACCAAGCAGGACACCTTCACCACGGCCACGCAGCTGCAGTCCGTCAACAGCTTCTCCACCTCCTCGCTGCGCAAGATCGAGGCGGCGCGTAACCAGTTCGCGTCCTACGTCGACTCCGACCAGCTGCTCACCGCGATCGACCTGCCGCGCACCGGCATCCGCACGCCCACGATGTTCGAGCACCAGCTGATGCAGCAGGCGCGCGCGCACCGCCGTCGCATCGTGCTGCCGGAGTCCACCGACGACCGCATCCTCGAGGCCGCCGACATCGTGCTCACGCGCGGCGTGGCCGAGATCATCCTGCTCGGCGACGCGGGCCACATCGCCCGACGCGCCTCCGAGCTGGGCCTCAACCTCTCCGCCGCCGAGGTGGTCAACCCCGAGGACCCGGAGCTGCTGGACCGCTTCGCCGCCGAGTACGCCAAGGTCCGCGCCCACAAGGGCGTCACCCTCGAGCAGGCGCACGAGAAGCTGAAGGACCTGTCCTACTTCGGCACGATGATGGTCCACCTGGGCATGGCCGACGGCATGGTCTCCGGCGCGATCAACACCACCGCCAACACCATCCGCCCGTCGCTGGAGTTCATCAAGACCCGCCCCGGCGTCGGTGTGGTCTCCGGCTCCTTCCTGATGGCGATGTCCGACCGCGTGCTCGTGTACGCCGACTGCGCCGTCAACCCCGACCCCACGCCCGAGCAGCTCGCCGACATCGCGATCAGCTCGGCCGCCACGGCCGAGACGTTCGGCATCGAAGCCAGAGTCGCGATGCTGTCGTACTCGACGGGTGACTCCGGCTCGGGCGCCGACGTCGACAAGGTCCGCGAGGCCACGCAGATCGTCCGCGAGCGCGCACCGGAGCTGCTCGTCGACGGTCCGATGCAGTTCGACGCCGCCGTGGACCACGTCGTCGCGGAGAAGAAGATGCCCGGCTCCGACGTCGCCGGCCGCGCCACCGTGTTCATCTTCCCCGACCTCAACACCGGCAACAACACCTACAAGGCCGTCCAGCGCCACTCCGGCGCCGTGGCCATCGGACCACTCCTGCAGGGTCTCAACAAGGCTGTGAACGATCTCTCCCGGGGCGCACTCGTGGACGACATCGTGTCGACGGTGACCATCACCGCGATCCAATCCCAGACCCTCTAAGAAAGGACGAAGCCATGGCGTCTATCCTCCTGCTCAATTGCGGATCCTCCTCGATCAAGTACCAGCTCCTGGATCCGGAGGTAGGCACGCCGGAGGCCGTCGGCATCGTCCAGCGCATCGGACAGACCACGTCGACGATCGACCACGAGGTCGGCGAGCAGGAGATCCACGAGGATCGCGCGTTCGCGGAACACACCGAGGCCGTCTCGGCCATGGTGCAGATGTTCAACGAGCACGGCCCGAGCCTGGACAAGGTCGTCGCCGTGGGGCACCGCACCGTGCACGGAGGCTCGGAGTTCGTCGAGTCCACCCTCATCGACGACGCCGTGATCGCCAAGATGCGCGACCTCATCCCGCTCGCGCCGCTGCACAACCCGCCCGCCATCGCCGGCATCGAGGGCGCGCAGGAGGTGCTGCCCGACGTGCCGCACGTCGCCATCTTCGACACCGCGTTCTTCTCCTCGCTGCCCGAGGAGGCCTACACCTACGCCATCGACCGCGAGATCACGAAGAAGTACGACATCCGCCGCTACGGCTTCCACGGCACGTCGCACAAGTTCGTGTCCCAGGAGGCGGCCAAGTACCTCGACCGACCCATCGAGGAGCTGAAGCTCGTCATCGCCCACGTCGGCAACGGCGCCTCTATGTCGGCCGTCGACGGTGGTGTCGCGGTGGATACCTCCATGGGGCTCACCCCGCTGGAGGGGCTCGTGATGGGTACCCGCTCCGGCGACGTCGACCCCGGCCTCCTGCCCTACCTCGTCGGCCAGGGCATGACCACGGCCGAGGTGGACGCGATGCTCAACAAGAGTTCCGGCCTGATGGGTCTCGCGGGTATGACCGACATGCGCGACATCGACGACGCCATCGCCGCGGGCGACGAGCAGGCCGACCTCGCCCTCAACATCTACGTGCGCCGCGTCGTGAAGTACATCGGCTCCTACGCCGCCGTCCTCGGCGGCATGGACGCGCTGGTGTTCACCGCCGGCGTCGGCGAGAACGCGTCCTCGTTCCGCCAGCGCGTGATCACCCGCCTGGCGGGCCTGGGCTTCCAGCTCGACGAGGAGGCCAACGCCGTGCGCTCGAAGGAGCCCCGCGAGATCTCCAAGCCCGACTCCGCGGTCAAGGTGCTGGTCATCCCGACGAACGAGGAGCTCGCCATGGCGAGGGAGACCCTCCGCGTCACGGGGGCGTGAGCGTGGGCGCCGCCCGATGAACTGTGGGCGGCGGCCTATGCGCATCCAATTTTGTGGTCAGCCACGCTTTGCGCGCGGCCCGGGGTCTTTTCTACGGCCGCCACCCACAGTTCATCGGTCGGCTCTCGTCGCTGCGCTCCCGCTGGCGCGGAGCAGGGTCGTTTCCGAACCCTCCTGGGTGGAGTGTGGCCGAAAAACTTCAATCCTTGCCGGTCGTTGTCGGAGGCGGGGATAGCAAACGTTTGCTCGCAGATCGAGTGGCGAGTTTTGCAGTTCTTCCGGCCCTACCCCGAATGGTTCACAACGGACCGGGAGCGACGTTGGATGCTCCCCGAACCGGCTGGGTGCCGAAAGGCGATACGGTTGGACGCATGGCTACAGCGTTGATCACGGGCGGGACTTCGGGCATCGGATACGCGTTCGCGCGCGAATTCGCGCGCCGCGGGACGGACCTCGTGATCGTCGCCCGCGACACCGCCCGGATGGATGAGATCGCCCAGGACTTCGAGCAGACCTACGGGATCACCGTCGAGACGCTCACGGCCGACCTCGCCGAGCGGGCGGACATGGAACGCATCGCCGAGCGCATCGAGGACGACAGCCGCCCGCTCGACTGGGTGATCAACAACGCCGGCTTCGGCCTCCGCTCCACCGTGCTCGACGCCTCCTACAACGACACGCACGCCCGCGCGCTGCAGGTGATGTGCCTCGCGGTACTCATCCTCGGCGGCGCCGCCGGCCGCGCGATGGCCCGACGCGGCTCGGGCCGGATCATCAACGTCGCCTCCTCCGCCAGCACGATCTTAACCGGCAACTACTCCGCCGTCAAAGCCTGGTGCTACAACTACTCCGAGTCCCTCGGCCAGGAGCTCCGCGGAACGGGGGTGACCGTCACCGCACTGTGCCCCGGCTGGGTGAAGACCGAGTTCCACGAGCGCGCCGGCATCAAGGCCCACAGCCTCCCGAACATCGTCTGGATCGACACCGACGTCCTCATCCGCGACGCCATGCGCGACGCCGAGAAGGGCAAGGAGATGAGCGTGCCGTCCTGGAAGTGGCGACTCGCGCTCGTCGTCGCCAAGTTCGCACCGAAGTCGTTCCTCCGCTGGTTCTCACGTAAACTCACCGCTTCCCGCAAGAAGAAGTGAGCATGGCCAAATCCCCCGAGGAACAGCGCAATCGCTACACGACGAAAACCGGCGCCGTCACCCGCCAGACGGCGCAGATGCTGCTGCTCAAACCCGCGCTCCAGCGCCTCCTGAGGATCCGCATCCACGGGGCCGCCAACATCGGCGACCTCGACGTGCCCTTCGTCCTCTTCGGCAACCACAGCTCCCACCTCGACGCGCCGCTGCTGCTCACCTCCCTGCCGTCGCGCCTCGGCAAGCAGGTCGCCGTCGGCGCCGCCGGTGACCACTTCTACGACAAGTGGTGGAAGGCCGCGCCGATGAGCCTCTTCCTCAACGGCTTCCCCATCGACCGCGGCAAGGGCGGCAAGGGCCAGCGCGGCATGTCCGCCGCCCTGCTCGCCGACGGCGTCCCCCTCATGCTGTTCCCCGAGGGCACCCGCTCCCGCAACGGGGCGCTGGGTTCCTTCAAGCCGGGCGTCGCGTCGCTGTGCATCTCCAACGGCTGCCCCGCGCTGCCGATCGCGCTCGTCGGCGCGCATGAGGCCTGGCCCGCGCAGCAGAAGCATCTCCCCCGCAGCCGGCCGGAGGTGCACGTCGTCATCGGCCGACCGATGTACCCTATTCCGGGAGAGATCGCGCACACCTTCAGCGAGCGGATGCGCCGCCAGCTGATCGAGATGCACGACACCACCGCCATGGCCTACGGCCGCAAGACCCTATCCGAGTTCGCCCGCACGGCGGCACTCGAAGAAGCCACCCGAACCGAGATTGCCAACTTGGCAGACGAAGCCAAGCACCAGGCTGAAATCCAGGAGGACCGATGATCGAAGGCGTCAAGCAGCAGAAATGGTGGGGTTGGGGCGAAGAAGGCCAGGCCTACTCCGCCGAAGGCAAGCCCAAGTTTGCGCCCTTCGTGAAGAAAATGACCGGGATCGACATCCACGCCCCCGTCAAACCGGTACCCAACTTCGAGGACCTCGACGTCCCCGTCAGCATCCTCGGCGACGACCTGCGCGGGACGCTCGTCGGCATCCTCGGTGAGCAGTACGTCCAGACCGACGACGAGACCCGCGTCGTGCACACCTTCGGCAAGGGCGTGCGCGACCTGATGCGCGTGCGCCGCGGCGACCTCGGGCGCGTGCCCGACGTCGTGGTCTACCCCGCCGACGAGGCCCAGGTGGCCGGCGTCATGGACGCGGTCGTCGAAGCCGACGGCGTCGTCATCCCCTTCGGCGGCGGCTCCAACATCGTCGCGGCCCTCGAGGCCGTGCCCGGCGAGAGCCGTGCGATCGTCAGCGTCAACCTCGGCCGCCTCAACAAGGTCCTCGAGATCGACGAGCAGTCCGGGCTCGCGCGCATCCAGGCCGGCGTCTTCGGCCCCGACATGGAGGAGCAGCTCCAGGCCCGCGGCTGGACGATGGGGCACCACCCCGACTCGTTCGTGTGGTCCACACTCGGCGGCTGGATCGCCACCCGCAGCTCCGGCATGCAGTCCGACAAGTACGGCGACATCGCCGACATCACCCGCGGCCTGCGCATGGTCATGCCCGGCCAGATCCTCGAGCTGCGCCCGCTGCCGTCGACGTCGTCCGGCCCGAGCGTCCGCGAGATGGTGCTCGGCTCCGAAGGCCGGCTCGGCATCATCACGGAGGCGTGGGTCAACGTCCACCGGATCCCGGAGGTGCGCGAGATCCAGGCGTACTTCTTCCCCGACTACTACGCCGGCCTGAGGGCCTGCGAACAGGTCGTCCACGACGGCGTGGGCGTCATGATGGCGCGCGTGTCCGACGCGATCGAGACGCAGTACATCATGGCCAACGGCAAGGAGTCGAAGTCGAAGGTCTCCAAGCTGGCCAACGCCGGCGTGAAGAAGCTCATGGAGGCCAAGAAGTGGGACCTCGGGCAGATCGCGATGAGCTTCATCGGCTTCGAGGGCACCGCGAACGACGTGCGCTACAAGAAGGGGCTGGTCGCGAAGATCGTGAAACAGCACGGCGGCTTCGGCGTCGGCTCCGGCCCCGGCGCGCTGTATGACCAGAAGAAGTACGACACCCCCTACCTGCGCGACTTCATGCTCGACCGCGGCCTCGTCTGCGACGTGTCCGAGACCACCGCGCCTTGGAAGTACGCCGAGGCGCTGCACCGCAAGACCACCAAGGCGTTCAACGACGCCATGGAGGAGATCGGCAAGATCGGCGTCGTCTTCTGCCACATCAGCCACTCGTACCACTCGGGTGCCTGCCAGTACTTCACGTTCGTCGTCAACGACGACTCCGAGACCGCCGAGCACAGCTACGACGTCGCCAAGCGCGCCATCCAGCAGTCGTTCGTCGACCACCACGCGACGGTGTCGCACCACCACGGCGTCGGTGAGGAGCACAGCCCGTGGATGGCCGAGGACATCTCGCCGGCGGGCGTGTTCATCCAACGGAAGCTGTTCGACGGTGTCGACCCCGGGGGCAACCTCAACCCCGGCAAGATCGTCCACGACGGCGAGCCCGGCATCTCCAGCAACTCCCCCGACGCCTGATCCATGCTCACCGTCCTCTCGCCCGCGAAGTCCCTGGACTTCGAGACGAAGCTGACCACCAAGAAGCACTCCGAGCCGCGGCTGGTGGGCCAGTCGGCGGGGCTGATCGAGGTGATGCGCACCAAGTCACCTGACGACGTCTCGGAGCTGATGCGCATCTCGGAGGACCTGGCGACGCTGAACGTGCACCGCTACCGGGAGTTCGCGCTCGAACACACGACGAAAAACTCGCGGCCCGCGGTGCTGGCCTTCAACGGGGACGTCTACCAGGGCATGGACGCCGGCGGCTTCGACGCGCGCGACCTCACGGAGGCGCAGAAGTCGATCCGCATCCTCTCCGGGCTCTACGGGCTGCTGCGGCCGCTGGACCTCATCCAGCCGCACCGGCTCGAGATGGGCACCCGGCTCGCCACGGCGCGCGGGAAGACGCTCTACGACTGGTGGGGGACGCAGGTGACCGAGCAGCTCCGTCGCGACCTCGACGCCTCGCCAGGGGCCGACGTGCTGGTCAACCTCGCCTCCGCGGAATACTTCAAGGTGGTGCTGCCCGAGCAGCTCGGGGGGCGCATCATCACGCCGCGCTTCGAGGACCGGGACGCCGACGGTGTGCCCCGCGTCGTCGGCTTCCACGCCAAGCGCGCCCGAGGTGCGATGGCGGGCTGGCTGGTGCGTAACCGGATCCGGGCGGCGTCGAGGATCGTCGAGTTCGACGGCCTCGGCTACGAGTACGACGAGAGCGTCTCGACGAAGGACCAGC